>CBDUEA010000009.1:0-13791 GCA_965365965.1 uncultured Polaromonas sp.
GTGTCAAACTTGAGAATTTTGGCGGTGATTTCTTGACCTGCTGTCACCACTTCTGATGGGTGACGGACGCGGCGCCATGCCATGTCGGTGATGTGCAAGAGGCCATCAATGCCGCCCAAGTCAACGAATGCACCGTATTCAGTGATGTTTTTAACCACACCGTGAACGACAGCGCCTTCTTTCAAGGTTTCCATCATCTTGGCGCGCTCTGCACCTTGTGACACTTCGAGCACCGCGCGGTGGCTCAGCACCACGTTGTTACGCTTACGGTCCAGCTTGATAACTTTGAACTGCAAAGTCTTGTTCTCGTACGGAGACAAATCTTTGATAGGGCGCGACTCAATGAGTGAGCCTGGCAAGAATGCGCGGATGCCATTGACCAACACGGTCAGGCCGCCTTTGACTTTACCGCTGGTGGTGCCGGTCACGAATTCGCCGGATTCCAGAGATTTCTCTAGGCTCATCCAAGAAGCGAGACGCTTGGCAGTATCACGGCTGACGATGGTGTCGCCGTAACCGTTTTCCATGGCAACAATGGCGACGGAGACGAATTCGCCCACTTGGCATTCGACTTCACCCTTGTCGCTCTTAAATTCTGATAGGGGTACGTAAGCCTCTGACTTGAGACCTGCGTTAACAACAACGAAGTTGTGCTCAATGCGAATCACTTCAGCGGTGACAACTTCACCAATGCGTGTTTCGGAGCTTTTTTGTGACTCTTCAAATAGATCTGCAAAAGATTCTGACATTTATTTTCCTGTGCCATCTAAGCGGACATTACAGCAGCACCATTGCTTCTGTTTCTATAGCTAAAGATGGTTATTTTCTGCCGATTAGGGCGGGTTAAGTTTAATAATATGCGCTTAAACCATGCACTTGTCGTGCGAAGGGAGTTTTAGCGCGCCTGGACTTTTCTAGCGCACTTGCATATAGCAAATGCAGTCAAAAAGGCCGTCTGCTTTGCCACCAGTTCAACACCTTGGTCACCGATTCTTCAATCGATACATCGGAGTTGTCCAAGAGCAAAGCATCTTGTGCGGGCATCAAAGGTGCGGTAGCACGGGAGGAGTCCCGAGCGTCACGCGCTTCTAAGTCTGCACGAAGGTCGTTGAGTATAGCTGGAAATCCCTTTGAAATCAATTGCTTATAGCGCCTGTCGGCACGTTTTTCAGCCGTTGCCGTCAAAAACACCTTGAGTGGCGCGTACGGGAAAATTACCGTTCCCATATCGCGACCATCTGCCACCAAGCCGGGAAGTTTTTGAAAGCTCAGTTGCAATTGCACCAAAGCTTGCCGAACGGCGGGCAAAACGGAGACTTGGGAGGCGTTCAAGCCGCCTTGTTCAGAGCGAATGGCGTCGCTCACATCGACACCAGCCAAGAAAATCGCCTCGCCAACAAAGCTGACATCGAGGTTGGCAGCCAAAACAGCAATCGCAGCTTCGTCTTTGGTCTCCAAGCTCAGGCCAGCTTGCAAAGCGGCCAATGCGGTGACGCGGTACAAAGCGCCCGAGTCGAGGTAGTGGTAGCCCAATTGCTGCGCCACGTTGGACGCCAAACTGCCTTTGCCTGAAGCGCTGGGTCCGTCGACAGCGATGACGGGGATGTTGCTGGCAGGTGTTTGCGACACTGAAAACAGCGTTTCAAAAAAGTCTGGGAAGGTCTTGGCGACGCATTTGGGGTCCAAAATGCGAATCGGCAAACCCGCCGGATTGAAGCTGGCGAGTGCGAAACACATGGCGACGCGGTGGTCGTCATAGGTGTGAATCGCGTCTGTTTTCCAGTCTGCCAACGTTTTAGGCGGCGTGATGCTGATGAAATCTGCGCCTTCAACCACGCTGGCCCCCAGTTTGCGCAGCTCGGTGGCCATGGCTGCGATGCGGTCCGTCTCTTTGACGCGCCAGCTGGCAATGTTGCGCAGGGTGGTGGTGCCGTCGGCATATAAAGCCATCACGGCCAAGGTCATGGCGGCGTCGGGGATGTGGTTGCAGTCCAAATCTACCGCTTTGAGCGGCCAGCTGCCACGCGAGATTTCTAAATAGTTGGTGCCACTTTGGATGTGGGCACCCATGGCGGCGGCGGCTTCGGTAAAGCGGATGTCGCCTTGGATGGAGTCTGCGCCTACGCCTTCAATCCGGATGCCGTGTTGGAAGCCGTTTGGACTCGCAGCATGCTCCACAACCACTTCGCTATCATTTTTGATACTGTTTTTAGGGGTATTTTTGACTGTAGACGTTGTACTTATTGCACCTAATGCTATAAAATAACTAGCAGAAGATGCGTCTGCCTCAACGTGAATATGTCCCGGCGACTGGTATTTGCTACCCGCTGGAATGGTGAATTTTTGCCAATCTTGCCGCTGAACGTGGATGCCGAAGCGCGCCAGCAGGTTGAGGGTGATCTCAATGTAGGGCTTAGAAATGAGCTCGCCTTGGACTTCAATGACGATGTCTTGCGTCGCCACCAGCGGCAGAGCCAGCAAAAGCGCGGTCAAAAACTGGCTGGATACATCGCCACGCACCTTGATGGGCGCGCTCAGTTGCAGTTGGCTAGCCGCTTCAATGCGCAAGGGCGGGTAACCGTCTTGCCCCAAATAGCTGATCTTGCAGCCCAATTGACGCAAACCATCAACTAAATCGCCAATCGGGCGCTCATGCATACGAGGTACGCCGCTGAGTTCGAATTCGGTCGTGCCTTGCGCTAACAACGCCAAAGCTGCCGTGAGCGGTCGCATGGCCGTACCGGCATTGCCCATGAAAAGCTTGATCAGCGCTGAGGCGGGCAGGTGTTTATCCCCTAAACCGCCCAAGCCGACAATTTCAACTGTTTTTGAGGTTTGCTTGAGCTGACAACCCAGTTGCTGCAGCGCGCTGAGCATGATGTGGGTGTCGTCCGAGTCCAGCAAATCATGCACGGTGGTGATGCCGTTGCACAGCGCTGCCAGCAACAGCACGCGGTTTGAAATGCTTTTGGAGCCGGGTAAAACAACGGTGCCGCTGGCGAAACTAAGGGGGGGGATGTCTAAAAAAAGGGTGCTGAACATACTAGATGTTGTATTAACTTTGCAAACAATTAATTTGGCAACTGCCAAGCTTTACGGGCATTTGTCGCAAGTGTTAGGTTAGCCTCGAGTGCTTGGCTGTCGTTATTGGCAATCATCGAGGCTAACAATTCAAGTTTTTGTTTGAAGTGATCAATTTGCAAAGTCATTTGCACTCGGTTAGCCAAAAAAATATCGTGCCACATCTTAGGATCGCTGGCTGCTATACGGCTGAAATCGCGAAAGCCCGTGCCTGCCAATGCTAAAAAATCATCCCCTTTTTTTTGTGATGCAATGCTGTTCATCATTGCAAAAGCCAGCAAATGCGGTAAATGACTGACCGCCGCAAAAGCGGCATCATGCGCTTCGGGCGACATACTTTGTACTTTGCAGCCCAAGGCAGTCCAAACATCTTCGGCTTTGAGCAGCTGGGCAGTATAGGTTTTGCCAATCGGCGTCAAAATCACTTGTCGGCCTGTGTACAGATTGACGTCAGCGTGCTCCACGCCCGAGAGTTCTTTGCCAGCTATCGGGTGCGCCGGTACAAATGTGCCCAGCGCAGAACCGAGCACGCGCTGTGCAGAGTCGACCACATCGGTTTTGGTTGAGCCTACATCCATGATCAGCATGCTGGGTGTAATCAGGTGCTTGATGGCTTTGAGCGTGGCTTCAGTGGCGGCGACGGGTACGGCAACCAAGATAAGGTCCGAGCCTGAAACCGCTTGCAGAGCTGAGGCGGCTACCACATCAATCACACCCATTTGCAAGGCGCGGGCGGTAGTGCTGGGTGATTTGCTGTAGCCAACAATACGTTTGACCAAACCAGCGCGTTTCATCGCTAAAGCGAAGGAACTGCCCATCAGGCCGCAGCCGATGATGCCAAGCTGCTCGAACATGGGTTTTTGAGAAGGCGTCAAGAGCTTCACGATCTAGATGTTTGACGTTGGTTGGCAGACGCTAGGCTTAATCGCTGACAGCATAGCTGCCCAAAAGCTTGTAAAAAGCGCACAAACCTTGCAGCTCTTTGAGAGCAGCCGCCACATGCGGCTGCGAGGGGTGACCGACCAAGTCGATGTAAAAAAAGTATTCCCATTGACCCGAGCGGGCAGGGCGCGACTCAAACCGCGTCATTGAGACACCGTGGTTTTTCAAGGGAATCAGCAAATCATGCACGGCGCCTGGTTTGTTGGGAACCGAGACAATCAAACTAACACAGTCTTTGCCCGATGCAGCCGGCATGGGTAAGGTTTGCGGCAAGCACACCACGGCAAAGCGGGTGCGGTTGAAAGCATCGTCTTGAATGGAATGTGCCGCGACGTGCAAGCCAAATTCGGTGGCGGCGCGCTCACTGGCAATCCCTGCCCAAGCCGGGTTGCTGGCGGCAAGGCGTGCACCTTCTGCGTTGCTAGACACGGCGCGACGCTCGGCATGTGGCAAGTGCTGGGTTAACCAAGCTTGACACTGCGCCAAAGCTTGCGGATGTGCCAAAACGACTTCGATCGACGCCAGTGAGTCGCTCAAACGCAGCAAATGGTGGCGCACTAAGAAGCTGATTTCACCGACCACATGCAATGGTGTGTTCAGGAACAAATCCAAGGTGCGGGTGACGACGCCTTCGGTGCTGTTTTCAACCGGGACCACGCCAAAATCAGCACTGCCTGCAGTGGCTGCATGAAAGATTTCGTCAAAACTGCTGCACGGCACATGCTCAATGCTGGTGCCAAAAAACTGCAAAGCCGCCATTTCGCTGAACGTGCCAGGAGGGCCCAAGTAGGCGACGCGTTGCGGCGCCTCCAACGCGCGGCAGGCAGACATCACTTCGCGCCAAATGTAAGCGACGCTGGCATTCTTCAGCGGGCCTAAATTGGTGCTTTGCAAACCGTTAATCACCTGCGCTTCGCGTTCTGGGCGGAAGACCGGCGAGCCATCAATACGCTTGAGTTCGCCCACTTCATTGGCATAGCCGGCGCGTCGGTTCAGCAGCAACAGCAGTTCTTTGTCGGTTGCATCAATCAGTTCGCGCAGCTCAGATAAGGTTTTGGCCATAAATTTGTAGAAATTGACGGTAAATCGGCAGTTTTAAGGGTTAATTAGGCTATAGCCGGCTTATTTGTTAAATAGTTTGCTATAAAAAATATAGTAATCTATTGTGATTTTTTATATTTTAAGCACCTGAATCACCAGACTCGCCTTCTGCCAAGTTGTCATCACCTGAGTTGGTATCGCCAGCGTCGTCTGTACCATCTGCTGCGTCATCGACTTCATCGGTAACTTCAACAGGGTTGGCATCGTTTTCCACAATACGCTGCAAGCCGCTGAGTTGCGAGCCAGCGTCCAAACCAATCAAGGTCACGCCTTGGGTGGCGCGGCCGAGTTCGCGGATCTCAGACACGCGGGTGCGGACCAACACACCTTTGTCGGTGATCAGCATGATTTCGTCGTCTGCGTGCACCAGCGTCGCGGCAACCACTTTGCCATTACGCTCAGATTGCTGGATCGCGATCATGCCTTTGGTACCACGGCCGTGGCGGGTGTATTCGGTGATACTGGTGCGTTTGCCGTAACCATTTTGAGTGGCGGTCAACACGCTTTGCTGTTCATCCTCAGCCACCAACATGGCGATGACGCTTTGACCCTCTTCTAAATTCATGCCACGCACGCCGCGCGCATTGCGACCCATCGGGCGCACATCGTTTTCGTCAAAACGCACGGCTTTGCCACCGTCGCTGAACAGCATCACATCGTGTTTGCCGTCGGTCAACGCAGCGCCAATCAGGTAGTCGTTGTCGTCCAAGCCCACCGCAATGATGCCGCCTTTGCGCGGGTTGTTGAATTCGTCGAGTGCGGTTTTTTTGACCGTGCCCATGCTGGTGCCCATGAACACGTATTGGTCGGCAGGGAAGCTGCGTTTTTCACCGGTCAGTGGCAGCACAACAGTGATTTTTTCGCCTTCTTGCAGAGGGAACATGTTGACAATCGGGCGACCGCGCGAACCGCGTGAGCCGGCAGGCACTTCCCAGACTTTGAGCCAGTAGAGACGACCACGGTTGCTGAAACATAAGATGTAGTCATGCGTGTTGGCCACAAAGAGCTGGTCCACCCAATCGTCTTCTTTGGTCGCTGTCGCTTGTTTACCGCGTCCGCCGCGCTTTTGGGCACGGTATTCAGACAGCGGTTGGCTCTTGATGTAACCGCTGTGGCTCATGGTCACCACCATGTCGGTCGGGGTGATCAAGTCTTCGGTCGAGAGGTCAAACGAGCTGTGCTCCACCAAACTGCGGCGCACGCCGAGTTTGGTTTGGCCAAATTCGAGTTTGATGGCGGTCAGTTCTTCGCCAATGATGGTGGAGACACGGCTAGGGGTGGCCAAAATGTGCAGCAAGTCGTCAATTTCACCCATGACTTCTTTGTATTCGACAACAATTTTGTCTTGTTCCAAACCGGTCAAGCGTTGCAAACGCATTTGCAAAATCTCTTGTGCTTGGACTTCAGACAGTTTGTACAAGCCACCGCTCTCTAAGCCAAATTCGCGCTCTAAACCATCTGGGCGGTAATCATCAGCGTTGATCACGCCGCCGTCTGCACGGGTGCGGGTGAGCATCTCGCGCACCAATTTGCTGTCCCAAGACTTGCTCATCAAGGCAGTTTTGGCGACGGGCGGCGTCGGTGCATTACGAATCAAGGCGATGAATTCGTCAATATTCGCCAAAGCGACGGCCAAGCCTTCCAACACATGACCCCGTTCACGCGCCTTGCGCAGCGTGTAAATGGTGCGCCGTGTGACCACTTCTCGGCGATGGTCTAAGAAGACTACGATCAAGTCTTTCAAGTTACACAGCTTGGGTTGCCCGTTGACCAGTGCCACCATGTTGATGCCAAAGGTGTCTTGCAGCTGCGTCTGTTTGTACAGGTTGTTCAGCACTACTTCGGGCACTTCACCGCGTTTCAGCTCAATCACCAAGCGCATGCCTGATTTGTCAGACTCGTCTTGGATGTGCGAAATGCCTTCGATTTTCTTCTCGTGCACCAGCTCAGCCATGCGCTCTTGCAGGGTCTTTTTGTTGACCTGGTAGGGCAGTTCGTCCACGATGATGGACTGGCGTTGGCCTTTGTCGATGTCTTCAAAATGGCACTTGGCGCGCATCACCACGCGGCCACGCCCAGTGCGGTAACCGTCTTTGACGCCGTTGATGCCATAAATAATGCCAGCGGTCGGGAAGTCGGGCGCAGGGATAATTTCCATCAACTCGTCAATGCTGGCTTCTGGGTTGCGCAGCAAATGCAGGCAAGCGTCGATAGCCTCGTTCAAATTGTGCGGCGGGATGTTGGTCGCCATACCCACAGCAATACCCGAGGAACCGTTGACCAGCAAATTCGGAAAACGGGCCGGCATGACCAGCGGTTCATTCTCACTGCCGTCGTAGTTGGGGCCAAAATCGACGGTTTCTTTGTCCAAATCAGCCAACAATTCATGCGCGATTTTGGACATGCGGATTTCGGTGTAACGCATGGCTGCGGCGTTGTCACCGTCCACAGAACCGAAGTTTCCTTGGCCATCGACCAACATGTGGCGCATGGAGAAATCTTGCGCCATGCGAACAATCGTTTCATAGACCGCACTGTCGCCGTGCGGATGGTATTTACCAATAACGTCACCCACAATACGAGCCGACTTCTTGTAAGCTTTGTTGTAATCGTTGTTCAGTTCGTGCATCGCGAACAACACGCGCCTGTGCACAGGTTTCAAGCCGTCACGCGCATCGGGTAAAGCGCGCCCCACAATCACGCTCATGGCGTAATCAAGGTAGCTGCGGCGCATTTCCTCTTCTAGGCTGATGGGCAGGGTTTCTTTGGCAAACTGAGTCATGAGGAATAAGGGCCTGAATTGAGCAAAAGAAAAATGAACGTGCAGTCTTTAACCGATTGGTACAAGACGGTAAAGAATACTTAATTAATCAATGATTTTAAGCTGGCTTGGGTGTTGCGTGCGAGCAACGGAAATGTTTTTTTAGCGCTTTCGGGAACTTTCATCATGATTCTGCATGAAGTACGCTTTGCGAGTGTGGCACAATAACACGTAACGGCTTATGTGATGGTCATATGAGGCGTCAGTTTTTCGCAGCTCGGCTGCAGCTTAATTTCTGAGGATACAAATGAAGAAACTTAATAAAGTAGCAATGCTGTTTGCAACAGTAGCCATTGCAGGTTCCGCTTTCGCCAACGGTTCAACCACAAACAGCGACAACTGGCGCAACGGTGTAGGCAATTTGCAGTGGAAAAATGCTGACGGTTCACTCTGCTGGCGTGATAACTTCTGGACACCTGCTACTGCAGCTCCAGGTTGTGATGGTGCGATTGCTCCAGTCGTTGCTGCTCCAGCACCAGCGCCAGTAGCTGCGGTTGCTCCAGTTGCACCAGCTCCAGCACCAGCACCAGCTCCAGCTGCTGCCGCAACTAAGATCACTTACGCTGCTGACGCGTTCTTTGATCATGACAAATCAGTACTCAAGCCAGCTGGTAAAGCCAAGTTGGACGACTTGGTTGGTAAAGTTGCAGGTATCAACCTCGAAGTGATCGTTGCAGTTGGTCACACTGACTCTGACGGCAGCGATGCTTACAACCAAAAGTTGTCTGTTCGCCGCGCAGAAGCTGTGAAAGCTTACTTGGTGTCTAAAGGCATTGAGAAAAACCGCGTTTACACCGAAGGCAAGGGCGAGAAGCAACCTGTTGCTGACAACAAAACCAAAGAAGGCAAAGCGAAAAACCGCCGCGTCGAAATCGAAGTTGTTGGTACGCAAAAGAAATAATCAACACATCGCTTAATTGGCTTCATGAAGCCAGTTAAGGTTTGAAGATTCAAAAAAGCCTCTAGGGTCGACCTAGAGGCTTTTTTTGTGATAATCGCCACTTGGTCTTTTAAGTCGGAAACTGTGACATAGTGTGCACAAATAAATTTTGTATACTTTTTTATAACTTAATCAGATTTAGTAAATTAGAATACAGCGCTGCATACACTTGGGTGTATCTAAGGTTAGATTCAGTGGCATTTACACTCATCTGACAGGGCACAGCATTCTAATTTGTCAGCAAAGTATTTAAAAAGGTCATTCCTGTGTCAGCAGAAAATCTTGCCAATCCTGAAAATGTTGACCCCGCCGAATTGGCCAAGTTTTCAGACTTGGCGCACCATTGGTGGGACATGGACAGCGAATTTGCCCCGCTTCACCATATCAATCCTTTGCGGCTAGAGTGGATCAACGGCTTAGCAGCGCTTCAAGGCAAGCGTGTGTTGGACATCGGTTGTGGTGGTGGCATTTTGGCAGATGCGATGGCGCGCAAAGGCGCAGATGTGTTGGGTATTGATTTAGCGGGCAAATCACTCAAAGTGGCACAACTGCATGCCTTAGAGGCACAAACACCGCGCGTAGCCTACCGTGAAATCAGTGCTGAAGCGCTCGCGCTTGAGCAACCGGGTAGTTTTGACGTGGTGACCTGCATGGAAATGCTGGAGCATGTGCCAGACCCTGCTTCGATTGTTGCGGCCTGTGCCAGCTTGGTGAAACCCGGTGGCTGGGTTTTCTTCTCAACCATTCATCGCAACGCCAAAGCGTTCATGCTCGCCGTTGTGGGTGCAGAGTACGTGATTGGGATGTTGCCGCGCGGCACGCATGAGTACGCAAAATTCATCACACCCAGCGAATTGGCTGGTTTTGCCCGACATGTCGCGCTGGATGTACAAGCGATGCGAGGTTTGGAATACAACCCGATTTCTAAGCGCTACAAATTAAGTGCTGACACCAGTGTGAACTATATGTTGGCCACGCAAAAGTCGATGGACTAACAACAATTCATCTATTCTGAAACCGTGACGAGCCTGCCCATTGAGTATCAAAGATAAAATTATCGTCAGAACCACCGATTTCCGAAACACACCGAAGCACGCTCTGGTGAAGGCGGTGCTGTTTGATTTAGATGGAACCTTGATTGACAGTGCGCCAGATTTGGCAGCTGCGGCCGACAAAATGCGTTTTGGGCGGGGCATGTCATCCTTGCCGTATGAGCAATACCGTCCCATGGCCGGTGCCGGTGCGCGGGGCATGTTGGGTATTGCCTTTGGAATGACGCCGGAGCATCCGGAGTTTAATGTTTATCGAGAAGAGTTTTTCTCTAATTACGATGATTGTTTGCTGCAGCGCACCCATGCTTTTGAGGGTATATCTGATTTACTGGCCAGCTTGCATTTACGCGGTATTCGTTGGGGGATCGTGACCAACAAATCCATGCGATTTACCAATGCTTTAGTCCGCAACATGAAGTTGTTAAGTGAAGCGGTGGTAGTGATCAGTGGAGATACAACCCCTTATGCCAAGCCGCACCCAGAGCCGATATTTGAAGCAACGCGTCGTTTGCGGCTGGAGCCTTTTCAATGCGTCTACGTGGGGGACGACAAACGTGATATCGAGGCTGGCAAAGCCGCTGGCATGTGCACGTTAGCTGCAACTTGGGGTTATATGGGTAACCATGATGTGGCTACTTGGGGAGCGGATGCGCCGCTCAAAGAGCCAGATAGCTTGCTCGATTGGTTAGATGGGCGGTTATAAGTTATCGTCCATGCGGCGTCAGTTGTTCAGAAGCGGCACCCAAAGGCTTCTTAAATCAATTCGATTTGTTATATTATTAGTAGCTACAAACACAATAAATACGCCGGCTATAGCCTGTTTTAATGATAAAATGCTGCTTGAATTGGCCTCAAGCATCCCGAGCTTGGTGTATGTGTGGTCGCCTCGCATGGTGTTGTCCGTCACGCAGGCGCACCTCGCTGCAGAGCAAGCTAAAGCATTGGGCCTGCGCTTTATCCCAGTCGTCGATGGTCGTTTGCCCGTTGCAGAATGGCAAAGTGCCTTGAAGCAAACGAATAATGCCGAAATCCTGGGTCAAAGTGAACCACTGTGTGCCTCAGCTTTGATTGAAAAAGACGCTTATTTGCACTTTCCAACCGCTTTTGTCATTCAAAACGGTGACATTCATCCTCAAAAGTTGATTGGCGCGATGCCCGCCAATTTTTGGCGGCAGGGTATAGAGGCTCGTTTGAAGCCAAGCCAATGCATCCCGCAAAACCAATTTATTGCACTAGACCCTAAACTAGCCGGTTTGGACGATAACAACGAAGTCGCCTTGGGTGCATATGAGCGCGTCAGCCCAGATGGCCGTTTTGTGCTGCGCTCTTACTCAGGCAAGCGACTGACAGCCGTTACTGTGGTTGAGCTGCCCGGCCCGCAGACAGATACGGCACAAACCCGTCAGCAACGCATGTTTGAAACACCCTTTTCAAACGAAGCCTTTCCTGTTCAAGGGAGTTGGCGCTATTTGGTCGATACAAATGGCGAACACTATGAATTTAACAGTGTACTGCGCGATAAAAAAGCGGCAAAGCCCGTTTTCAAAGGTGGTATGACGGGGTTTTATGCGGCAGCAGCAGAGGTCAATAGCAGCTACCCACTGCGCACGGCGCAACCTGTTCGCATCCGCTCGCTCAGTTGGCCCAATGCCAACGGCGGACTTGAGACGCAGGGTGAGGGCATGCTAACCGCGCGGACTTTAACGATTGACCCAAGTCTGCAACGTATTGCTGCGGATACCGGTCGGGTCAACCTGTGCTTAAACCGCGCTGCGACCGACGGTGCCATGTACGCATTGCCGATGATTTCAGTGGATGGTGCTGAATTTGCCACCTTGCCCCAAATGACAGTAGCCGGTGAATCCACCATGCGAATTTTCGGTTTTGGTACCGATGGTCAGCAATGTGAGCCGCTCGCGCAGTTCAAGTCACCCTCTGGCAAGGTTATTTTTGGGTTTTCAAATGGCAAACCCAAGTCTCAAGCGGATGTTGCCTATGAATACAGAGGACAAGTTTGGTGGTACCAGCGCGCCAGCGCAACAGCCTTCAGTTTGGCACCCTGGGAAGAGACGCTACATCTATCGCAAGGTCAAAGCGTCACCTACAAAAACGTCATAGCCAGTGCTTTTCCGGGCATCACCCGAGATGGCCGTGTGGTATACGCCGCAACGTGGAAGCGCTGCGTGGGAGCGGCTTGTCAGGCAGAGGGGGGCTACGTGGTGAGCGACCCATGGCAAAGCAATGCGTATAAACAGCAAACTCCTCAAAATCTTGTGTCGAGCAAAGATGTATCCAAAGCTTGCATCACGGTGCAAGACGTGAGCCGTGAGCGTGCTGCTTTCGCTTCATTCCACGGTATCAACACAGCGCCCTGACTTGATAAGCATCGATTTAGGGATGTTCTATCTCTTTTTAGGTATTGCTCTTGAAATTCGTGAAGTCGTCGTAAAATAGCACTCGAGGGGCTGCACTGGTTTCGACATGGGTACGGACGCGCAGTGGGGCATGCCGAGCTTGGGTCACGCTCGTAAAAATCGATTCAAAAACTTAACTGCAAACGACGAACGTTTCGCACTCGCTGCTTAATTGCCAGTGAGCTCTACAACAGCAGGCCGATGGGCTGGGCAAGGGTGGTTTAGCAATAAACTGTCCAGGCTGTGGAGTCATACACATCGGCTGGTTTGAGCCTGGGCACCTTAGGTTTGAACAAGATAATAGGATGCTGGCAAACCTCGTAGCGTGTCGCTGCGCGACGAGGCAAGTGAGATCTAAATCAGTCGACTAAGCATGTAGAACTACGCGAAGAAGGCTTGTGGACGGGGGTTCAAATCCCCCCAGCTCCACCATATAAGTATCAAAAAACCTCCAACGGCATGCTGTTGGCGGTTTTTTTTTGATCTTTGCTGGTATTCACTTGAGTGCTTTGGCTGGATATAAGCCAACCATAAGCCAAGGCATCTCGAAAAACTCATAATAAAGTCATGCAGACCTTGACAATTTATTATGATGGCCAGTGCCCGCTTTGTTTGGCTGAAATTCATTTTTTAAACAGCCGCAACAAGCTTGGCTTGCTTGATTTTGTTGACGTGGCTGCACCTCAATATGATGAGGTAGCCCATCAACTGTCCTGCCAACTCGCCTTAGCCACCATGCAAGGCCGTTTGGCTGACGGCACCCAGCTTGAGGGCATTCCCGTGTTTGCAGAGGCTTACAAACGAGCGGATTTACCTACTTTGGCATGGCTGTTTTCTAGAAGCTGGCTAAAACCGGTCTTGAATGCTGGCTATTACGTGTTTGCCAAATACAGACACAGTATTTCTAAGACCATAGGGCCTGTGATGCTGCGGCTGTCAAAACGGTTTACTCCAAATGTGACGCAATGAGCTACAGCGTCGTTTGGTTCAAGCGCGACTTGCGCGTTGCTGACCATGCGGCTTTGCACGCCGCCGCGAAACGTGGGCCTGTGTTGTGTCTGTATGTGATCGAACCCAGCGTTTGGGCGCAGCCCGATGCAGCCCATCAACATTATCAATTTTTGCTTGAAAGCCTGCGGGACCTTGATGCTGATTTACGCCGTCTAGGAGGGCAATTAAACGTTGTAGCTGGCGAATTTGTTGATGTATTAGCTAGATTATTCATAGTAAATCCGTTTGTTGCTATCTTTTCACACGAAGAAACAGGCAACGATGTGACCTACCAACGCGACTTGGCTGCAGGGCGCTGGTGTAAGTCGCAGGGCGTTGAGTTTCACGAGTTCAGACAATTCGGCGTGGTGCGTCGGCTTAAAAACCGAGATGATTGGAAAAGCCATTGGGACCAGCATGTTCGCGCGACCAGGTTGCCGACGTTAAATG
>CBDUEA010000010.1:0-13457 GCA_965365965.1 uncultured Polaromonas sp.
ATGCGCTGCACCGCACGTTGACCATGCAACGCCGCCAATTTATTGCTGGTTCTTTAGCAACAATGCCCTTGCTCACCTTGCAAGGCTGCGAACCATCGATTAAAAGCCAGCTCGCGCATATTCAAGGCGGTTTCACAGGTGTGAATGTAGAACGCGGACACCAACTGCGTGATGCCAAAACTTGGCCTGCGCCGGCTATAACCCAAAAAACCAAGGTCATCATTGCTGGCGGCGGTGTCGCAGGCTTGGCAGCTGCGCGGGCACTTCGCTTGCAAGGCATGAACGATTTTGTGATGCTGGAGCTGGAAGACAGCGCTGGCGGCAACAGCAAAGGTGGCTCGGTCGGTGGTATCGCCTGCCCACTGGGTGCACATTACCTGCCGGTGCCGCGTGACGATGCAGTCGCCTCACGTCATGTGCGCGATGTACAAAACCTGCTGGAAGAGCTGGGCGTACGCCAACGTGTAGCTGGCCGCTGGACCTATGATGAACGCTACCTTTGCCACAGTCCGCAAGAACGTCTGTTCTTCAATGGCCATTGGCAAGACGGTCTGCTGCCCGTACAGGATGTGAGTGCGCACACACTGGCGCAGTACCGCCAGTTTGAAGCATTGGTCGAAACCGCTCGAAAAACCAGTCAATGGAGCATTCCAGCATCAAATTCGTCTCTAGCCGGCGAATACATTAAATTGTTAGCTATACCTTTTGCATCTTATCTAGATCAACACCAACTCACCGACCCACACCTGCGCTGGTACTTGGACTACTGCTGCCGCGACGACTATGGCGCCGGCATCGCCACCGTCTCTGCATGGGCGGGCATTCACTACTTTGCCAGCCGTCATGGCTTTCATGCGCCTGAAACTTCTGCGGTTGAGAAAGCGGATCGCGACAGCGTGCTGACTTGGCCAGAAGGCAATGGCTGGTTGACGCAGCGGATGGCGCAGCCACTGGGTGAACGCTTGCTGACCCAACACATCGTGACGCGCATTGAGGAAGGTAAACACGGCGTGGTGGTAGACACTTTTGATGCCAAGACGCAGCGCATGGAACGCTGGCAAGCAGAACGTTGCATCGTCGCTTTGCCCATTTTTGTAGCTGCAAAAGTCATACAAAGCCCGCCAACAGCTTTGCAAACTGCGGCCAAGCAGACTCGCTACGCACCTTGGCTGGTGGCCAATATTCATATCAACCAAGCGTTACATGACCGCACTGGCGCTGCGCCAAGTTGGGACAATGTGCTGTATGGCACAGCGGGTTTGGGCTATGTGGATGCCAAACACCAAAGCTTCGACCCCGTACCCAGTGCCACGGTGCTGACGTATTACCGTGCTTTGGGCGATTTGCCAAATGGCCGTAAACAATTGCTAGAGCAAACATGGGGCACTTGGCGCAATGCGATTGTGAGTGAGTTGTCTGCCGCGCACCCAGACTTGGCCAGCAAAGCCACACGTATCGATATCACCCGTTATGGCCATGCGATGGCGATTCCAACGCCCATCAAAACAAGTCTGATTTCAAACCAAATTAACTTAAAAAATAGATTTGAGCCTGTATATTCATTGCCTTCTTCGCTACAATTTTTAAATAAAAAATCAAACTCAAGCAAATCACCCCAGCGCCTGCTGTTTGCGCACAGCGATTGGGCGAGCTACTCGGTATTCGAAGAAGCTTTCGCACTTGGGCACGCTGCTGGCAATTTGCTGGCGACATAAACCGAAACTTCATTCGACAGCCAAGGGTATCGCTGACTCTAAGAGGAAGGCCGTTTGTACTTCGAAGTTACGCTGCGCTAATTTGCGAAGAACCATGCACAAGCAAGGTCGAGTGAATCGGCAATTCGGCGATCGATAGCCATTGCCCTTCTGTGATGGTGCGATCGGCTTTGAAGTCAATATCAACCTCTTGTTCGCCATCGCGTTGCCAGCGGATGTCTATCCATCTGTCTTGAATATTCAGCTTCAATTCAACAAAAGGCCAATGACTTGGCAAACACGGAGACAGTGACAATTTGCCTTGTTTCACGGTCAAACCCATCAAACTTTCGATAGCGGCGCGGTACAGCCAAGCGGCTGATCCGGTATACCAACTCCAGCCACCACGTCCAATGTAGGGGGCAGCGCTGTAAATGTCGCCGGCCATCACATAAGGCTCTAGTTCATAGACTGGGCCACGCTCAGGATGCTGGTGGCGATGCGCCGGACTGAGCGCTTGGAAACTTTCCCAAACGTTCTGTGCATCTCCCATTTGCGCTTGCGCCATCATGGCCCACACGGCTGCGTGAGAATACTGACCGCCGTTTTCTCGCACACCTGCAGGGTAAGCTTGAATGTAGCCGGGGTTATTTTCAGACTTGACAAAAGGCGGAGTTAAAAGTCGATGTAAACCGGCCTGTCTGTCTATCAATTCTCGGTTCATGGATTGAATCGCCGGCACGGTATAGGTGTCACTGGAAGCACCCGACAAGACCGACCATGCTTGTGCAATCAAGTCAATTTTGCATTCTTCATTCGCTTTAGAACCTAACGGGGCACCATTGTCGAAAAAAGCCCGTCTAAACCATTCACCATCCCAGCCATGGCTATGCAGGGCTTTGATCCAGCCTTCCCGACTCTCCCGCCATGTCTTAGCGCGCATCAAGTCACCGCGCGCTTCAGCAATCGGTGCAAAGCGACTGACCACGGTACATAAAAACCAGGCCAACCAGACCGACTCACCACGCCCTTCATTGCCGACGCGGTTCATGCCATCGTTCCAGTCTCCCGTTCCCATGAGAGGCAAACCATGACTGCCCGTCGCGAGACTTTTATCAATGGTTAAAGCGCAATGCTCAAACACCGATGCCTTCTGTCCACTGATTTGCGGGGTGTAATAGGCGTCTTCTGCGCCAACAGGTACCGCAGCCCCCTCAAGGAATGTCACCAACTCGTCTAAAATTTCTTTATCACCGGTGACCTCGACATAATGGGCACAGGCAAAGGGGAGCCAAAGTAGATCGTCTGAAAAATGCGTTCGCACACCCTCACCGCTCGGTGCATGCCACCAATGCTGGACATCCCCTTCCGGGAACTGGCGCGAAGCATTCAAAATGATTTGTTCACGCAGGCGCTGAGGCTCACTCAATGAAAATGCCATCGCATCCTGCAATTGATCACGAAAGCCATAAGCACCGCCCGCCTGATAAAAGCCAGCTTTGGACCACATGCGCGAGCTCAGCGTTTGATACAGCAACCAACGATTCACCAAGGCATCAAACAAAGGGTCAGGCGTTGTCACCTGAATTTTCGAAAGTCTATCGGTCCAGCTTTGTTGTACATCGATTAACGCTTGGTCAATTTCTTTAACTTCCTTCGTCAACCAGGTCTTGGCCAGTTGTTCTGCTTGCATCCCATCCTGCGCATGACCGAGGATGAAAGAAAAACTGATGCTTTGATCAGGTAAAAGTTTGAATGCACAAGCCATGCCAGCGCATGGATCGACACCCGCGCTGGCTTTTTGATTCAACACTTCAGGCATGACGAACTGTCCTGCTGCATTAAAAAATTCACTGCGATCGCATGTCCACTGGATCGGTTCTGCTAACCCAGCCATGCATAAAAAAGCAGTGTTCGCGCCAAAACCACCCCGACCATCACATTGTTGCGCAAACAAGGCTGGTGTTTCTTTACTTCTCCAGACACTGACGGTTCGTCGATCCTGACGTGAAGCACCCATCTGCCACTCAACCAAACCGAGAGCACGCAAACTACGCTGGCGAAGACCCGTGTTTGTGACATTGATGCGTATCAATTTGACCGCATATTGAGCGTCTACAAAAAATGTAGCGGCCAAGGTCAACTCGTCTTGAATACTCTCAAACACGGAATACCCTTGGCCATGACGAACCTTGAATAATGATTTTGAACCGCTCTCCGTGGTTGGGCTGATGGCCAACAGCTGACTTGATGCCATGTCTTGCAGCATATATTGCTCAAAGCCAGGGTCCTGAACAGGGTCGTTAGACCATGGCGTGAGTTGGTGCATCCGGCTGTTGACAGCCCAGGTATAGCCCACACCTGCTTCCGACACTTGAAATCCAAAATTTGGATTTGAAATGATGTTCACCCAAGGCCGTTGCGGACGGTGTAAGGCATCAACCTCAAATTGAAACTCACCAGAGAGGGGGTCAAAGTGCCCTTCTGGCGCTTGCAAGGTCCCCACATTTAACGCTAGAGAATTTTTAATCTTAGACAGAACAGGTGTGACGACTGACGCTGTTTTACTCACGGCCCACGCTGAATCACGCAATACGCTGACCTGCTGCGCCAAAGGACGTCCGTCTGCAACAAAAACAACACGCGCCAACGCCATCAAATCAACCCGTTCAGACGGGTTCACTTCTTCATCATGCAAGAGATAAAAACCAGCCAAATCGCCTTGCGGAAAACTATTCTTAGACTGCTGCAGTGTGCGGTCACGCAGACTGAGAATTTCGTTTCTCAAAGGCATCACGTAAGAGTTGACCTCACTGTTGAGAATCACCAAGTCAACGGCCAACCCGCAAAACCGCCACCAAGGTTGCGCCCGCAGCAGGGTATGCACCAAGCCAAGACCATGACTAGAATGAATGCGTACCACGATGATGGGTTTATCACCCGACAAACCAAATCGCCAAAGTTGACGTACATCCACCAACGATCGCTCAGGCATAGACCGCGTTGCGGTGTAGATCAGCGTCGTGCTGAGGTCTTGCAAGGCAGCATTTTCTTCAGGCGTTAAACCCAAGTCGCGCAGCCGGACGTGTGCCAGCGTCGACGCCATGCGTTTGGCGCGCTTGATATGCATCGGTTGCAAGTATTTATCAATACGTTGCACCAGATCGTTGCTGTTATCAGAAGCTGCCGTGGCAAAGCTCAACCGAGTGATGCGGCCGGCGGGAAGGTGCACCTGCACACGTAAACTAGCCACAGGATCCAGTCCGTTGATGGGCGAGCCATCTGCGGTTAGATTTTGATGTTCAAGGGCAGGCTGTCCTGCCGTACGGTTGCGCCCTAAAAAAGCGCGTCTGTCAGTGATAAAGTCGACCTTTCCGACAAACGCATCAGAGTCAGCCAAAAAATGTGCCACAACCATGGCGGGTTCACCTTGCAAGCGTGGCTTGCGTGACAGCATCAAGGCTCGCCATTGTGGATACCATTCGGTTTGCACAAACAGATTAGAAAAAGAGGGGTGGGCTTCATCGGCGCGTGGGTCGGCCAGAACGGCTTCAAAGCATGAGATGACCTCTAACGTCAATTCGGCATTGGACAAATTTTGTAGCGTGACTGTGCGAAGTTCTGTATCGTCTTCAGGACTGACCAACACCGTCGTGATAATTTCCAAGTCTTTTGAAATCGCCTCATAGCGCACACGATCAGCCAAATATGTTGCTTTGTATTGCCAATTCGGATGGGGCGCTGGATGGTAAGTGATTGACGATAGCTGTGCATCGCCGGCTGTATGAACGTAAATAAATGTGCCGTATTGATCGCGCAAGGCATCGTCGCGCCACCGCGAAATGTTGTAATTGACGTTGTGACCATGCCACCGGCTGAGCCCCGCGCCATTTGCACGCAACATCACACTGTAGCAACCGTTAGACAACAATTGTGTGGGTTGCGGTCCAGATGCTGCCGGAAAGATCTCCCGCGATTGATACAGTTGAACCTCTGCTTCACCGCGAGACTCCGGCAGAATGCGCGGATCAGCCGTGTTAATGATCTGACGTGGGGTCTTTTCTTGTAGCAAGGATTCAAACGCCTGCACCAAGGGTGCACTTGCAAACCAGCGGCGGGGGGCTTCTTTGCAAAGCACATTGCATAGCGCCACCAACGACATGCCCTGGTGATGCGCCATGAAGGGGTGGACTAAGCTAAAAGTCTGCTTATCCGGCTGCCTAGAGACGGTGAAATCAACCGCATCCATGAATCCGTAACAACCCCTGGCGCCCAACGATTCAAGTCTGCGCAAATTCGCAATCGACTCTTGAGGTGCAAACATGCAAGCCAACACACTGGCATAAGGTGCCACCACACGATCAAGTTGTGGCGTTCTTCTCAAAGCAAGCCTTGGTGCACCAAAGGGTGCGTATTGATAGGCTAACGTATGGTCTTGCGCAAAATACGCTGACTCGGAGATTCCCCAAGGCAATTGCTGCGTCTTGCCATATGCTTGCTGCTCCAACACCGCTGCTTGCCCACTGATATGCAGCAAACCTTGGTCATATTCAGTCATGATGAGTGAGGGCATCAGGTATTCAAACATGGAGCCAGACCACGACTTGAGTCCTGGAATCACGCCTACTGTTAAAAAAGAACGGCCCAAAGCCTGCCAATGACGTTTGGGCACGTCACCTTTAGCAATCGCCAAAAAACTGGTTAACCGAGACTCTGAGGCTATCAAATCGTAATAGCTTTTATCAAGAGCCTGCTCGTGCACGCGCAAACCAATGTGCAACAAATGACGATGGGGACTGTAGAGGCCGCTGAAATCCATTTCTGCAAATAATTTGCTACAGCGCGCGGCAATCGCATTCAGTGCGGTGATCTCATGGGTCAAAGTAGCCTCATTTTGAGCCAAATAACGACAAGCCTGCCCAACAGACAACAAAGCACCTGCAAAGTTACCGCTGTCTACGGTCGATACATAGGCAGGTGCCAACACCTCCAAGGTGCGCGTTTCATACCAATTTAGCAAATGCCCCTGATACTTGGACAACTTATCCACGCTGCCCAGCGTCGCATCAAGTCGCACAATCAATTCCGCTGTTGTGATCCATGCAAACTCTCGCGCACAGGCCACGGCCAGCATGTATAACCCGATATTGGTCGGTGAGGTCCTGTGTGCAATGGTTGACTCTAAATCCAATTGCAAATTGTCTGGTGGTAAAAAATGATCTTCAGCGCCAACGGTCGTGTCGAAAAACGTCCACGTCTGCTGTGCTAATTTGTATAAATATTCATGATCTTTGACATCGAGTGCGATATTTTTCGGACCTGCCAATGGCCGACTCACCAACCAAGCCAGTACCGGAGACAGCGCCCAAAACAAGAAGAGGGTGACGCCAATCATAGGATGTGGACTTTGGTAAGCGGCAAAAGCCAATACCAAAGCAAGCACTGACACGGTTAAGTGAGCGCGAATAAAAGCCCCGAGTGAATATTTGGCTGCAGCCTGCGCCTGTGCCGCAGTCATCCATTCGAGCAAGCGTAGGCGACTGAATACCAAGCGCCAAATCGTCCGCGCAATCGCATCCAGCATTAATTTTGCCTGCACCATTAGCTGGCTAAATTGCCATCCTGCTGCAAACAGGCTGCGTATCACATCGCGCATACCAACGTCAAAGAAATGCATCCACGCAATACCGCGGCGGGTTGGCACCAAACCAGCCAAGGCACCCCTCGCGGGGCCCACCAAATAGGCACTGAGGACAAAAAAGAGCGCCATCAACACCGGCACGGAATCAGTAAAAATGACCCAACACATCAGTAAAAATGAGACGGGTGCAATCAAAGAACGACGAAGGTTGTCCAACATGCGCCAAACACCCAGTGCATCTACACCCAAATTTCGTGCCTTGAACATCAAAGGCAACAGTTGCCAATCGCCGCGTGTCCAGCGATGAACCCGTGATGCGGCGACACCTGCATGGTGTGGTTGGTCTTCCATCAGCACCACATCAGAAACGTAGCCACAACGCGCCATACTGCCCTCGAGCAAATCATGGCTCAACACAGCACCTTCAGGCAAACGTCGATCCAATACGGCATAAACGGCAGCTACGTTGAGCAGTCCTTTGCCCGTAAAAGTTCCTAACCCAAACAAATCTTGGTACAAATCTGAGGTATCGCTGCTATAAGGGTCTAAGCCGCATTGACCTGCAAACAGCGTGTGAAAGAGTGAGCGTTCGTTGGCGTTTGAAAGTGGCGTCACAATGCGTGGCTGCAAAATCCCATAACCCGAACTAACACGTCGACTGAGGCGGTCTATTTGGGGTGTATTGAGCGGATGGGCGGCGATAGACACCAGCTCTCTCAGCGACCCTGTGGGCAATCCTGTATCACTGTCAAGGGTGAGCACGTAACGTATGCCTTTTGCCAAGCGCATCTTAGAATTCAATGTCATGAAGGCTTGTGTTGAGCCTTCAGCAATATGACGTATCAACAGTTCAATTTTTCCGCGCTTGCGTTCCCAGCCTATCCAACGGCGCTCTGTGGGACACCAAGCTCGTTCTCGGTGCAGCAGCACAAAGCGTGGTGCCATATTGTCTGCCACTGGATATAAACGGTTAAGCGCCTCTAACTTCGTCAACACATCATCAAGCAACACCTGATCAGCAGGCAAGCTTGGCACGTCCGCATCCGTCCAATCAGACAAAAGCGCAAATTGCGCATTTGTCTCTCGGCTGGCCAGCCAATGCAAACTCATGCGATGCACCAGCTCGCTGTTGGATGTGTCTGAGCTCAGCATGCAAGGCATGATCACCAAGACACGATGTTCAGCCGGAATGCCCGCGCTGAAGTCAAGACGGGCCAACGTTTGCACACGCGTGGATTCCGCCACAAGCCGATGAATCAAAGAAGCCACCGCCTCCGACGCTGGCCACGCCATCAACAACAGGGCAACCCAACTTGCTGCATGCAATGCAGACAAGGGCTGAGCTGCCCACAGAAGAACAGCAAGCGTGCCAACAAACCAAGAAAAAAGGTAGATTGGCAGTCGCCAATGACGTCTTTTATTCTTGTCGATGAATTGGAAAAAGTTTTTACTTGGACTGGTTACCGCTCCGATAGCACCCAACAGCTCGTTACGGCCAGCACCAAGCAAGTAATACCCCGCGGTTCGTGCTACTAGAGATTTTTGGGGTTGTCTTGCGGCTGCATAGACACTCTCGGCGATCAACCTTTCAGACACATGGGTTTGAAAGGCCAGTCTCTCCATGGCATGCGTGATTTGCTGCCTGGTCATTTCGCTTTCTTTTGAAAAACTATTCAAGCGATTTAACACTTGCAAAGAATGGCTGACAGGTTCAATCAGCTCACGCCACTCGATTTGGCCAATCAGTCTGAGCATGTTGATGATATTGCTGACCGTGAGGTTGGAGGCAACCTGTGTGGTTTGTCCAGCATTGATCAGCCCAAGAACATCTCCGCAGTGTTGATCCGTCCAGTGCACAAGGGGTGAAACAGGTTCAATCCGCTCGACGGACATGCGTTGCCAGAGTTGGGCCAAATAGTCGTTTTCTAAACCAACACTTTGCAGCATGGCATAAATGGACTCAAAATCTTGTAATTGCAAATTGCTAGCGCTGTCCCAGACAGCATGTGCCACCTCGCGCGCCACTTTGCTGCGTGCAATTTGATCTGCCATGCGGCGTAGATTTTCCAACAGCACCACACGCAAGGTGGTTGGCAGTGCCCACAGTTCAGCCAGATTGAGTTCTGCGACCTCTTGGTAAGCATTCAGGAAGGCAGTAAAGAGGACGGGGTCCAGTACGTAAGCCCAAGCAATACCGTAGACACGGGGCAAGCCTGCCAGCGGCTTGTCAACCAGCTTGGGCAAATCAGCGTAGTAACGCTTGGGGACACCGTCTTCAATTTCCTGAAGTTGTGCCTCGATCAAGTAAAAATTATCAAGCAGCCATTGCGCTGCGGGTGTTACGTAATGGCCGATTTGCGATGTTACCGCGATGAAATCATACGCATGGCGAAGTGCTTTGATGTTTTCTTTGACTAGCGGGAAAAATGTGGGGCCTTGAAATGCACGGCCATCTGCCTGAATAACTTGTGCTTTGGCCAAACTTCGACCATGTTCTTCAAATCGTTTTGTACCAAACAACTCAGCGCGAATAGGCTGCTGGGACTCATCGCGTCCAACAGTCAGAATTTTTTTGGCATACGGGCTTAATGAATCCAGCAGATTTTTAACTGCCGTATCCACGGGACTAAACTAGCGCAAGCAGGCCTACGCCTATCGCCACCAGTGCCACAACCGTTATGAAATGGGTACAGACTAGCTGATGTGCAGTTTGTAGCGCTGAATGCAGCGCAAAGAAGGGACTCTGCGCACTTGCGCAATGATCCATGTGGAACGCTAGATTGGCAGTATCAAACAAAACAAAATCATTAGCTGAAAAATGTTGGGGGTTGATGTTTAAAGTCGTCATAATTTAACCTCTGAAAACAAGCATGATCTATGACGCAAGACTCACGAGTGACCTTCATCTATTACCCATACTTCATTGAAATTAACTCCTACAAAGCAACTGCAGTCTGGCGGAATTTATCTTTGGACTGCAGCGCTGTAGAAATGACTAAGGACGTACGACGATATCGTTACGCACTGATTGGACGTTTTTCACGCCACGGGCAATGCTCTCTGCTTGCATTTTCTCTGCGTTGGATTTGGCAAAGCCAGACAGTTGAACAGTGCCTTTGAGCGTTTCAACACTGATTGAAGCGGCATCAACGGTTTTGTCTTCGACAAATTTGGCTTTGACCACTGTTGTGATAGCGGTGTCGTCCACATAGGCTCCAGCCGTTTCTTGGCCACGACCAACGGCACAACCCGTGCTGCCAATGATGGTGATGCCAGCTAAGGCTGCGAATGCAATGGCGCGTACGTATTTCATGATATTTTCCTTTTTGAATTATTTAAATGGACTCAGTGCAGGGTTAAAAAGGCTTGTCGATTTACGGCACTACGTTCAACGACCAGCGGTTAATCGCTTGCAACTATTGAGCAAGCATAGTGAAAGACTTGCGCGATGCTGTTAACTTGTGTAGCGACATGTTGCATACGCAAACTTTTGTAATTGCTATTTTTTAATCAAGCTGATTACAAAAGTAATGACGGCCATGACGGCGAAAATGATGAACAAGATTTTGGCTATCTCAACGGCACCAGCCGCAATACCACCAAAACCAAAAATCGCCGCTATGAGTGCGACGACGAGAAAGACAACTGAATAATGCAACATGAGAAGCTCCTTGTATGAGTTGACAAAGCAGGGTTTTCTTTTGAAACCTCTGTAGACCTCTTTGTTAAGCCCTGTATCAAGGTTAATAGCTGCCCCGTTTGCAGCACATCAGCAAAGACCGTAGCCATGTGTCAGCGCTTTGTCTGACGCGCTGTAGGCTGCGTCTGACACTACCAACGAAAATTGAATTAAATGGAGACAGGCAGCACAGCTGAAACCAAAGTGCCATGACCGATAGGCGAGGAGATGTTCAAACGCCCACCAGCCGCCTCGATGCGGTGCCGCATCCCAAGAATGCCGTGGCTCTTGAGGCCAACATCAGCGATTTTGAAACCGATGCCATCGTCCTTCACTTCAACGGTGATATAGCCATCAAATTGGCGCAAACTCGCTACCACTTGCGTGGCTTGTGCATATTTTGCAATGTTGGTAAGCGATTCCTGCACCAACCTGTACACCGTGAGTTGTTTGGCGCTGCTCATTTCAACATGTTCAAAATCCGTCGTCACGGCAATTTTGTTATTCTCTTCAAATTCACGCGTCAATATTTCAAGCGATGCCGTCAAGCCCAGGTGTGACAAAGAGGAAGGGCGCAAATCTTCAACGATCTTGCGCGTCATCACAATCACGCTGTTGAGAGTAGCCGTTAAGTGCTCAAATCTTTCTGCTGCATCGGGCAGGTTGACGGTCAGCCGCGCTTTAAGTCGTGCAACATCCAGCTTGGCCGCCGTCAACAACGCGCCAAACTCATCATGCAAGGCACGCGCTAAGTCACCGCGTTCATCTTCGCGTACGTTTTGCAAATAGGTGGCGAGTTGGGCTAAGTTGGCGGTGCGCTCTATGACCAAAGACGTCACTTGATCCCGCTCCCGCTGCAAAGACGCTTGTTCACGGCTACCAGTTTGCAGCAAGACATTGGTTTGGCGCAAATACATATAGAACGACAGCAAACCCACCATACTCAACAAAGCAATTGTGATGCGTGACAAGAGCAAGGAGTCATTGATTTGCACCTTGGCAAGGAGCACTTTGTTGGCACTGCTGGCAATTAGTTTACGGATCTTCTCGCGAATGACCGTCATATGCACTAAACCCACATCGGTGGTGAGTACAAATTTCCAGGCCTCATCTTTGTTTTCTTTGCGCATGCGCACCGACAAGCCCATCTCCGACAATTTGCCTGCAACATTGCTTTCAATCGTGGCGAAATCGGCTACATCTTCGGGATAAGGAGCGAGCAAGGGTCGCATGTCATCTAGCGTTTGCTGCATGTCCTGGGTGGCATCCTGATAGGGTTCAAGATATTTGGCATCCCCTGTCAACAAATAGCGGTACTGGCCAGCTTCAGCATCAATCATGTGCTGCATCACTTTGTTGAGCCCTGTCAGGGTTCGCCGTGCTTCTTCAATTTTCTCGGTTGCAAGCTCTGATTTTTGAAAGTTTGTTTCATTGATGAAAAACAGCAAGGCGGCAAATATGACAGCAAACGGCATGCTGATCACCATTTTGGGTGAAATGAAATTTTTCATAACTCAATTATTCCTTGTGTCAACGCAACAGTTTTCATCACACCTATGTGCAATTGGTCAATAATGGGCACAACATAAGCGGACATTGACATTTTCGGCATCTCTTTCATTGCATGGCCGGACAATGGCAAATTCATTCAGACTTTAGAGAAATACAACAACATGATCAAAATTGGTATCGTGGACGACCACGCCATTGTGCGCTCTGGGCTGAAACAGTTTTTCTCCGACTTTGTCGACCTGCGCGTGATGGGTGAAGCCGCCAGTGGTCGCGAAGCGATTGACTTGGTACGAACCACCGAGCTGGATGTGCTGGTGATGGACTTGTCCATGCCTGGCCAAACCGGTATGGATGCCTTGGCGATGATCCGTGCCAAAGCGCCGGATGTGGGCATTCTCATATTGAGTGGCTACCCCGAGGAGCATTACGCGGTGAATTTGATACGTCAAGGCGCCAGTGGCTACCTCAACAAGGCCTGCGAGCCCACCGATATCGTGGACGCCATTCGCGTTATTGCGACGGGCAAACGTTACATCACGACTGGCGTGGCCGAGCTTTTGGCGCAGCAGTTGAACAAACCAAACAACTTGGAGGCGCATGAGCAACTGTCTGAGCGCGAGTTTCAAGTCTTCTTGAAATTGGCCAAAGGTGAAACGGCTGGTGACATTGCCAAAGCGCTGTCGTTGAGTGTTAAAACCGTCAGCACCTACCGCACCCGCGTGATGGAAAAGATGTCTTTGGCCTCGAACAGTGACCTGACGTACTATGCGCTTAAAAACAAACTGATCGACTGATGTTGGGATTGTTTTGGCGATTTTCGTTTTTTGAACGCTCACCATGTGAATTGCCGGTCAATGCGGTTCGTTGCCGAAAGTGAGGCAAAAATCGATCAAAGCGTCAATTTCATTCGATTTGTCAAAAACGGCATCTG
>CBDUEA010000011.1:0-13255 GCA_965365965.1 uncultured Polaromonas sp.
CATTTTTTGCATCGCCACGACAGGGAGATACCTCGATTCCTATGATTTCTGAAGCGCAAATTGCCGCCTTGGTATTTACATCTGGCAGTACGGGTTTGCCTGTCCCTCATGCAAAAACTTGGGGCAGGTTGGTGATCAATGTTCAAAGTGAAGGCAAACGCTTAGGTGTAGTTCCGGGAAGCGGATACACCATGATTGGAACAGTGCCGCCACAACACATGTATGGCTTTGAATCTACAGTTTTGATCGCGCTTCAAAATGCGGCTGTCTTTGAATCGAGTAAACCTTTTTACCCCGCCGATATAGAGCGGGTGTTGCAGCGTACCCCAAGACCGCGCGCTTTGGTAACGACGCCATTTCATTTGCGCACTTATTTGGCTGAAATTGAAACTCCTAGCCCACTTGATTTGCTGGTGTCGGCCACCGCGCCTCTTAAAGCTTCACTTGCGTTACTCGCAGAGCAAAAAACACAGGCCAAACTGCTGGAGATTTACGGCAGTACAGAAACAGGGCAGCTCGCAACGAGACGCACGACACAAACCTATGATTGGCAAACTTTCGACGGTATTGTGATTGAACAAGTTGAAAATACTTTCTTCGCATCAGGCCCACAGGTTGAAGGGCGAGTTGCTATCAACGACGTGTTGGAGTTAAAAACGGAGAGCCTATTCGTTTTGCATGGCAGAACGGTTGACATGGTTAATGTCGCTGGTAAAAGCACAACGTTGGGCTACTTAAATCATCAACTGTTGTCTATTTCGGGTGTTGAGGACGGTGCATATTTTATGCAAACAGATGAAACTGAGGGCGTTGGTAATACTGCGCGTTTAGCAGCTTTGGTGGTTGCGCCGCAGCATACGCATGAAAGTTTATTGACTGAGTTACGCCGCAAAGTTGCACCTGCATTTTTACCGAGACCTTTAAAACTCGTTTCAGACTTGCCGCGCAACGCCACTGGAAAGTTACCGAAAGAGGTGTTGCTTCAGCTCATGAAAAACACCATTGTGAACTAGTTCTATGCTGACGGTTCATATTCCAAAAGATCATCCATGCTTTCCTGGGCATTTTGTAGGGCAGCCTATTTTGCCAGGGGTGTTGTTGTTAGAGCGCGTTCTGGCATTTGCGGCTAGCAAGCTTTTCGACCTTCCACAAAAATACACATTACAAAATGTTAAATTTTTAGCGGCAGTACTTCCTGGTGATGACGTGCGAATAAGCTTGATCAATTCACGAGTGGATGAGTTTAAATTCTCGGTTCAAATCGAGCGCCAAGAAGAAAATATTGTGGCGTGCAGTGGCGTGTTGCGTGTCGTTGCGAATGAATCGATCAAGTTAAACTAGAAAGTTGAAAGTGACAAAGCCTGCGGAGCAACGCGAAGAAACATGGGATACCCAACATGAGCGTGGAAATATGTTTGCGCTCAAGCTCATGACTTGGATTGCACTACATTTTGGTCGTCGTTTATCGCGTTTGGTGTTGGTTCCCATCGTCGCTTATTTTTTTATATCATCGCCAAAAGCTAGGCAGGCTTCTCAAGATTATTTGCAACGTGCGGGTGGTCAATCGGTCGGAAAGAGATCGGTTTTTAAACATTTATATACGTTTGCGGCAGTAACTTTAGACCGGATTTACCTGCTGAATGGGCGTTTAGACTTGTTTGATATTCAAATCAAAGATGTGAACAATCAAGCATTGAATACGGCATCAAGTGGCGCGGGGTTGATCCTGATGGGTGCCCATTTTGGAAGCTTTGAAAGCGTTCGTTGTATCGCAAGAGACCATTCGAATCTCAAAATGGCATTGCTCATGTATGAGGAAAATGCACAAAACATCAAACGACTGCTTCACGCTATCAACCCTTCGATGCAACAAGAGATTATTTCTTTAGGTCAACCGAGGGCGATGCTCAAAGTTAACGAGCGTTTGAACGAAGGCGCTTTGGTGGGTGTTTTGGCTGATAGATTTTTTGGTGATGCTGAATCTGTAGAAGTTGTTTTCTTAGGTAAAAAAACGAACTTCCCAACAGGACCATTTCGAATGGCCGCTATGCTTAATCACCCCGTGTATTTCATGGCGGGTATTTATCATGGTGGCAATCGGTACACGATTAATTTTGACCCCATCATTAACCTCGCGCGTGATGGCAGTCATGTGCAAAACAGTGCGCAAGTTGCGGCTTTGCGTTATATAGAGTTGCTGGAAAATCACTGTAAAGCCAATCCTTTCAATTGGTTCAATTTTTATGATTTTTGGGAAAAAGAAGAAATACCAACATGAAGTACTTGAGAATTCTTTGTTGCTTGATGTTTATATCTGGTCAAGCGCGAGCCGCTGATGTCGACATGCAAAGTTTGATGCAACTCTTTGCAGCGAACAAAAACATCAAGTCCGAATTTGTGGAACGCAAATACGTGCGTATCCTAGATGCACCCATAGAGTCGAAGGGGGAGCTGATTTTCATTGCACCCTCATACTTAGAAAAAAATACCAAATTGCCAAGATCTGAATCTATGAAGATTGACGGTAATAAAGTCTCAATTGAACGAGAAAGCTTTAAACGAAGCATGTCGCTCGATGATCTTTCAGACATGGCATCACTTGTACAAAGCTTAACTGCAACACTCAGAGGTGATCAAGTAGGCATAGAAAAGTTCTTTGTTTGGAAACTCACCGGCCCCATACAGAAGTGGCAATTGATTCTAAAGCCTAAGAATTTTGCAGCTTTTGTGCAAGTTAGAGAAATTCGCTTCGCTGGGGAAAATGGTTACGTGCATTCGATTGAAACGACATTGTCAGACGGAGATTGGTCTTTGATGATGTTGAAGCGACCAGTCAAGTTGGCAACACCTTGATAGCTGTTGTATTTAAATCATACCGCCATTGATTGAAATAATTTGCCCAGTGATGTAGCCAGCATCTTTTCCTGCCAAAAAAGATACCAATGCGGCCACTTCTTGTGCTGTCCCCAATCGTTTCATGGGTACCAGTCGGTTGACCATGTCGGCATCAAATATACCTTGCGTCATGGGCGATTCGATGATGCCAGGCGCAACAACATTGACGGTCACACCTCGGCTAGCAACCTCTTGTGCTAGGGCTTTTGTTGCTCCATGCAAGGCAGCTTTTGCCGCAGCATAATTTACTTGACCACGGTTGCCTGCAATCGCAGCGACGGATGAAATGTTAATGATGCGACCATAACGTGTTCTCAGCATGGGCAGCATTAAAGGTTGGGTCACGTTAAAAAAACCGTTTAAAGATACATCAATGACGCGATTCCATTGAGACAGATTCATGCCTGCAAATACAGCATCGTCGTGAATGCCCGCGCAGTTAACGATGACTTGAAAAGCCTTTTCTTCTGCAAGTGGTTCCAATACATTCCGAGTAGCTGCTGGATCTGTGACGTCAAATTGAAGTGCACGTGCTGTACCACCTTTTTCTGTGATGGATGCTTGTAAAGCTGATGCAGCGTCTAACGCATTGTTGGCATGTATAAAAACTTCAAACCCGTCTTGGGCTAATTTTTTGCAAATTTCAGTGCCTAATGCACCACTTCCACCGGTGACTAGTGCGCGTTTAAGGATTGGCATCATGATTTATTTAAGAAGGTAAAGGTGTCAAAATGACAGTCGCACGTCCTTGCAACAAAATTTTTGTTAAGGTAAAAATAGAAAATTCATAGACCATGCTGTTGTCATCGGCTAAAAGTTTGTGCGCTTTTATTTGGAGATCTTCGGTAATGTCATCCAGTCGATCAACGTAAAAATCAGCTGAACGCACACCGGCTAAGCGACCGCCCCGAGGCTGTGAATTGTGTGGTTTAGAGTTTAATGCACCATGGATGGCCATTGCTTGTGCAGCGTATTCAATGCCGCAGCAGGCGTTTAGTTGGCCATTTTCGAGCAGCGGGTTGCTGGGTGAGCGATGTGAAATAGCAAGACAGTGGATAGTTTCGTGATCGTAAAAAGTAACTTGATCGAGCAAACACATCTCACCACTGTGTGGAATGAGGTTTGCAATTTGCTGCTTATCAAGCAATATTGGAGTCGATTCACCTATCAAGTTGAGCTCCAAAGTCTAGTTCAAGCAGTAGTTGCTGATTTTCAAAAAGATCAATGGCTAAGGAAGAGGCAGAGTTGCCGCATGCAATTGCTTTAAGCAAAGGTAAGCATCTGGCTGAAGGAACATTTTTTCTCAAAGCCTCTAAGTCTGGATGGTGCATCGTGGATACCACGCCGTGTCCCAATTTAAAATGGACTTTTGCGATAGTTGATTCTGTGTGGTGATTGCTTAAAACAAAAGCAACACCCATGCTATTTGCGATGGGGCGGGCTGTACGCATAGGTTCGGGATAGGGGGTGTCGTAGGCGACAAGTAAAACGGGAGCTTTGGCTGTGAGTGACTGAGTTGCTGCTTCTAGAAACCCAGCGCCAAAACTTGCATCGAATGCACAAATACTGGTGCTAGCAGGTTTCGCTTGAAGCGCAATGCCCCAATAGCCTGAGGGAGCATTGTGGACCGAGTTTGTAAATTTAGTAGGTGAAATTAACCTATCTTCTTCGGTTAGAGCTTCGCAAATAGAGTGACAGTTGTCACCATCTCCACCGGATGAGCTGAAAACTGAGAGCAAATCGCTGGCATTGTAGCTACTGTCTGCGAGTGCATCGGTTGCTGATGCAAGAGCTAGCTTGACCGTCGTTCCAACTCTGCGGCGTTCAGCAGCGGGCAAGTAGGCAGACGGCGGTATAACTGTTGGACTTGGTGCGTAAGATGAATTATGTGCAAGTGCAGTTTTCCCAGTTTCCCAGTTGATTAAACCTGGGCCACAAAGTCCAATCGCATCAATGTAAATAATTGATTCAGTCATTGAGGTGTTCCAAAACAAGGCTACAGTTAGAACCACCAAATCCAAAAGAATTGCTGATCACGACATGCGGTCTTTGAGGTATGTTATCTAGCAAGTAATTGACGTTTAACATTGGGTCTACGCTTTGCGTGTTAACCCCCCCAGGTAGCATGCCATGCTGCATAGACAAAGCACAAATAGCTGCTTCAACGATGCCTGCTGCACCCAGTGCATGACCCGTATGACCTTTGGTTGAACTGCAAGGCGTTAAGTTTCCAAAAAGATTCTCGACGGCTATGGCCTCCGCTGCATCGTTACTTTTTGTCGCCGTTCCATGCAGGTTGATGTAGTCGATGTCGGCGGGTAATTTTCTCGCCATAACTAAAGCTTGCCTCATGGCTGCATAAGCACCTGCGCCTTGTGGATGGGGGGAGGACATGTGGTGGGCATCACTGGATTCACCGATGCCTGTAATGGCAATAGAACTGCCTACGCCGTTAGGCGAGCGCGTAAGCAATGCGAAACCTGCAGCCTCTGAAATAGAGATGCCTTTTCGTGCGACACCAAAAGGCTCGCATCGCGCATTAGACAATAACTCGAGAGAATTAAAACCATACAAGGTCGTTAGACATAAGCTGTCAACCCCACCAACAATGGCTGCATCTATGAGACCGCAATCCATCATGCGAGATGCATTGCCAAATACTTTTGCGCTAGAAGAGCAAGCAGAAGAAACAGAGAGTGCGGGCCCTTCTAGTTCAAAATAGGTGCGAACAAAGTCTGTCACAGAGAAGGTGTTATGCGTTTCTGCGTAATGAAAACTATTTGGCAGATGGCCAGTTATTGCATGGCGCTGCCTATACGCAATTTCCGTGCTCAGAATGCCCGATGTGCTTGTACCTAAAAATACACCAACTCTATGTCGTCCGTAGGTTTGAATTGCTTGTTGTACTGATTCACAGAACTCATCTTGTTTCAAGGCCAATTGTGCGAGTTGGTTGTTTCGGCATAAATAGTTTGTTAACCGTTCGGGCAATCTTTCAGACTCAAGATTGGGTACCTGCCCTACATAGGTGGGCAAACGAACGGTTTCAAATGTGCATGGTTCTAAACCTGATCGCTGCTCAATCAATGCATTTAAATGTGCTTTTTGCCCTAAACCTAAGCAACTGGTCAAGGTGAAATTAGTGAGATAGATGGGTTGCATATAAGTGTTTGTTCAACAGGCTTTGAGATTCATAGTATTAGAATTTCCTAAAAAATGGGATCGCTGCCAATGTTGCCTTTGGTAAAATAATCGGCACATTCCTCAGCAGATGAATAAGCAATGACTGCAAACTTAAAGAGCAGTGTTTCGAAAACATTCATGAATAGTGCTTAGTATGGTTTGCTAAAGGCTGAATTGAGGGATACCGCTCGTAAGTTTAAGTTTTCTAAAGTCGACAACAATTTGGGAAGCACTTCCAAAATGACGGGCTGCTCTTGTAATGTTATGGCACAGTGGTTGTCATGCAGAAGCAAAATATCACCGGCAGCTAAATTACGCTCTAAACGCTGTAGCACGACTGCTGGGTTACGTGTCGTCGTATCGAAACCACGCCTTGTCCAACTAACAAGTTTTAAATTTAGTTGTTGCAATACAGGGTCGAGCAGTGGGCTGCGAAGTCCCGCTGGTGCACGAAAATACTTTGGCATATAGCCCGTGACTTGAAAGATGATGTCTTGTGTGGTTGACAGTTCCCGTTGTAAACCTTGCATTCCCAAGAGGGAAAAATGATGGGGGTGTCCATAACTATGATTTTCAATACTGTGCCCCCTGGCAATGATGTCTCGCGCTAACTGCGGGTGAGCTTCAACGGACTTGCCTAAACAAAAAAAACTGGCTTTTGCATTGAATATATCGAGGATATCAAGTACGGCTGGCGTGACGGCAGGATTTGGGCCATCGTCTATGGTGATGACTACATGGTTGGCGTATCCCGGTTTCAAGGGTATTGTGAGCATGTTTGCACCAAGAAGCGAGCTTCTTGGCCAAAGGCCAGCAATGATCAACAAAGCATGGTTAGCCACAACAACGCTTGAAACCCAAACCCAAGAAACACCAGATACCAATGCAATCAGTGCTGAAATATGGATGACAACCGAGACCTTAATGGCCAAAGAAGGCTTCCAGTTTGAGTTTATAAATTTCACTGGTTATAAGTCGGGTTACGTACGGTTGAAATTTTTTTGGGTTTTGCTGAATATATGGCTGAAAATACCAAGGCTAAAAAGGTGCCCAAACCAACTGTAAAACCAATCGAATTCATCACGGGAACGGTGGAAAAAGCGAGCAGTCCAAATCCTAACACCGTACTTAGATTGGCATAAAACATGGAGCAAAGAACGTTTTGATCTTCATTGTCAGTTCTGTCAGTTTGCATGTTGAGTGCACGTTGATCAAAAAATAACGCGTAGTTGGAGCCAATGGCAATTATTAACAATAACCCAACAAGATGTAGCAAGTTTAAGCTGCCGTGCATCAGGAAAATTGTTGCAGCAACGATCGAAACAGAAGATAGAAGTGGAAGCGTTACGCGTGCAACTCGTCGCCAAGAGCGAAGCACTGCAAAGAGTAAGCCAATAATGCACACAAAACCTGCCATGGATAGCAAAATAGCTTCTTTTAAATAAGCTTTGTACAAATTAGTCGCTTCGGTTTTTAAAGCTACAACATATAAGGTTGTATGTTGTGGTGTTTTGATATCTTTTAATGCGTCGTTGATTGTTTGAATTTCCAAGTTTGAATTATTTGGCTTGTTTGTGGATGATTGCAAAGCAATCAAAGCCGTCCATTCTTTGGAAGATTTTGTACTCTCAGACAAAAGTGAATCAATGCCAAAAGCCAAAGAAGTTTCAAGAAAGTCTGAGCGATGCAGCAGCGGTTTCTCTCTTGCTCGAGCAGTATCGTTAAAAAAATCTTGTAATTTATCAATACTGATCGGTAAACCCTTCAATGCAATTGCCATCCTTTGCCTTAATTCCTGCTCTTGTGGAATATTTGATCTTCTCAAGGTTTGCATCGCTTGACTCGGTAAGTAGGTCGACGGTGCTTGAAATCCTTGGAGGGTACCTACTGCAAGCAACTTATTGAGCGCGACTGCTACCTGTTCGCTCGCTTCTAAGGCACTTTCACTGTCAGGCGCTTTGATAACCACCAGCATGCTGGTGTCTAACGTGCTTAAATCAGACCGTAGTTCTTCATCTAGTTTTTGTGCTGCTGCTGAGACCGGGCTTAATCCGCCAAGTTCAGTGCTCCACAAGGTTGAAAAATTGACCGCAAGCAGGGTGATTGCTGTGACGGTAACGGCTAACGTCAATAATTTGAAGTTTTGCAACTTGCTTACAGAGTGGGCGAGTGTGAATCCAATTTTGGTGGACTGCCGAACCTGAAACCCGACAGGCAAAAGCGATGGAAGTACATACTTTGTCACAATGGCTGCTACGAGAATGCCAGAAATCGAAAATAAACCCAATTGCGCAAGTCCAGTGAAACCGGACAAAAGTAGCGTACTAAAACCGAAAATTGATGTTAAGACGCCCAGCCTGATGGTTGACCAAAACGTAGAGGCCTGCGATTTATGAGTTTTTGATGTGCTGTCAGCAAGCGCTGTAGGTGTGTATTGCACGAAAAGATAAATCGCATAGTCAATAGATTCGCCTATGAGCGTCACGCCAAATCCAAGTGTCATGCCATGGACGGAAGGAAATCCAATAGCGACTGCAGCAACACCAGCCAATGCGCCTGTTAGAACTGGAATTATTCCCAAGAATAGCGTGGTGAATGATCTGTAAATAAGCCATAGCAGGCTCAATACCATGATGATGCCAATGGAAGATAGTTTTGCTGCTTCTGACTTGATAGAGTCGCGCGCTTGTACTGCAAATGTACTGGGACCAGAGAATTTTAAAATCGCTTTGCTGGCTTCAAATCCAATTTTTTCTTGTGCTTGAGAAAAACTTCTGATGATGGCAGCATGTGCTGCTTGCTGTGCATCCAGATCGGTACCTTGTGCACCAGTTTGCAAAAGTAAAAGGGCTCTGCGTTGATTTGAACTCATCCAAACGCCATCAGTCATGGACGGTTGCGATGCAGGTATGACATGCTTTATAACCTCCAAAGACTCACCCGTTGGGTCACTGCTGAGTAAAGATTTGCTGAACAGTCCCGTTGAGCTGCTTATCTCTAACAGTGTTTCTTGTACTGCGTTTCGTAAGCCTTCTACGCTCATATGGCTTGGCTCATTCATGGCGGGACTTAATATGTAACGATTGTTAAATAGCAATGTTTTATCATTGCCAGATGACATGGATTGACCGTTATGGACGATAGAAAAATCAGTACCTGAGCGTAAGTTGTTAGCTATCGATGTCGATATTTGTGCGAGTACATTTGGGGCTGCACCTTCAATACCTACAATGATGATCCGAGATGCAAATCCATCGCTGATTTGATCAATTAAAATTTGCTGACGTGGTGTGGGATGACGAGGCAGGAATGCCGACATGTCGGCTGTAAAATCTGCTCGGCTGATAATCAATCCGCATAGCATTAAAAATAGAAACCAAGCTCCCACAACGGGGACAAGAAGTTTTTTCATATCACACCAGTGCTATTTTGCAAATTAGCATGCATTGGTAAGATTTTTTGAAATGTATTCATCTGACTGACAAGTTGTATGACGTATGAGATAGGTGAAAATTACCTAAATAATGCTGAACATGACGCAATTGAGGTTGTATTCTAGGTGTGATTAAAACTATATTTGATACAAGACAGAACAAAGCATGACAATTCAAAAGTATTCTGATGTCATCATCATGGGCGGCGGTTTGGCCGGATTGACCTTAGCGTTGCAAATTAAACAACGTATGCCCGCATTGACTGTTGTTGTGATTGAGCGGCGTAAACATCCTGTCCCCGTTGCTGCGTACAAAGTGGGAGAGTCGTCAGTTGAAATTGGCGCTCATTATTTTGAGCATATTTTGGGACTAAAACGTCATCTTAATGATGACCAGCTTAAAAAGTTTGGCTTTCGTTTCTTTTTTTCGGATGGTCGTCGCGACTTGGATGCTGTCACCGAGTTAGGTGCTAGCAGAGTATTGCCAACCATCAGCTACCAGCTTGACCGTGGCATTTTTGAGAATGAATTGGCGAAAATTGCAAAAGATCGAGGTATACAGTTCGTCGATGGCGCTGTGATACGGTCGTTTGATTTGTCTGATCAGCAGGAAAATCATCACATTCAATTTGATGTTGATGGCCAAACCCTGTCGATGACATCGCGTTGGTTGTGTGATGCGACTGGACGCGCGGGGTTGATCAAGAAGAAGCAGGGTTTGGCAAAACTCAATGGACACGATGCTAACGCTGTATGGTTTCGCATTGCTGACCGCATTGATATCAACGACTGGTCGGCTGATGAATCCTGGCTCGATCGATGCACCCCAAGAAATCGCTGGCTATCTACCAACCATTTGGTGGGAGAAGGGTACTGGGTTTGGTTGATTCCTCTGTCTTCTGGCTCTCATTCTGTCGGTATCGTGGCGGACGCAAACTTGCATCCTTTAGATAAGATGAATACGTTTGACAAAGCCATGACGTGGTTTGAAACACATCAACCCAAACTTTTTGATGAATTGAATGACCGTCGCGCATTGCTGCAAGATTTTGCTTTCTTTAAAAGATTTTCTTATGGCTGTAAAAAAGTTTTCTCCGGAGCGAATCGCTGGGCTGTAACGGGCGAAGCGGGCGTTTTTGTAGATCCTTTCTATTCGCCAGGCAGTGACTTCATCGCCATTTCCAATACCTACATAACCGAGTTGATAGAAATAGATCAAACGAATGGTGCAACGGCAATGGTTGCTGACATATACGAGCAAATTTATTTTTCTCTCTACGAAAATATGCTGACGCTGTATGAAAATCAGTACGCAATATTTGGTGATCCTGAAGTTTTACCCATCAAAGTATTGTGGGATTACACCTATTACTGGGGTGTTATGTGTCAGTTATTTTTCCAAAACAAACTGGTTGATGTGACTTGTATGGCAAGAATGCGGGCTAAGTTGACGACCATACAAACTATCAATGTAGAAATGCAAGCGTATTTTCGAGCATGGAGTTTGGTGAGCGAGAAAAAAAATCCTGCACAAATGCTTGACCAAGCCAGTTTGCCGTGGTTTTATCAGTTGAATAAAGAATTGCGAGATGAACTGTCGGATACGGAATTTGACAAACGCATGGATCAACAGTTGCAGCAACTCAATGAGCTAGCCGCTGAGATTGTTGTGAACGCCACAAGGTCTTACCCAGAGCTGAATTCGCAAGCGTTGCTCGCGAAATTGATGCATAAGCTTATGCGCAAGCTCAAGAGCGCGATAATAGATTTCTGTTTCCAGAGTTCGTCGCGTTGAGTGCCTAATCGCGTGGGTCGTATTGCGCTCTCAACACTGCGATTGCTACGCACCGGTTATGAGTTCGTGGCGATGTTTTTTGGCTTGGCGGCACTTTGGTGGACATGTGTGCTGGGTTTTCCTGCCGCATTGGTGTTGATCTGCTTGCCAGAAAAGTGGCGTATTCCCTTAGGTCGACGATTGATCGCGTTCGGTTTTACAGTTTATTTGCTTTTTCTTAGAGCATTTTGTAGTGTTCGACTCAATTCTTCTGCGCTTGATGCACTCAAGAACGAACGCTCGTTGATTATTGTTGCAAACCACCCATCGCTATTAGATGCGGTCATTCTGTTGTCCAAATTACCGCATGCTACTTGCGTTATGAAAGCGAGTTTACGTAAAAACTTGTTATTTGCCTCTATGTCGAGGTTGTCCGGTTACATCACAAACGAAGACCCTATGCGGCTTGTCAAGCAAGCTTGTGCAGAGCTGCAGAGCGGTGGTCAATTATTGATTTTCCCCGAAGGCACGCGGACGGTAGATGGTGTGATCAACCCGTTTAGCCAGATGACTGGCATGATTGCTGTACGTGCGCAGGCAGAAATTCAAACGGTATTTATACATTTCAGCTCGTCCTATTTAGGTAAACGGGATTCTTTATTTCAAAAACCGACACTGCCATTGCGAATAGGCCTGCAACTGGGACAAAGATTCCCGTGCGATGTTGCCAGTAATGGCTTGACTGAGAGACTAGAATCCTACTATCGAGAGCATTTAAGAAAAAGCTCGTAGTTTGCCTGTAACGTTGAATAAAGTGGAGTGCCCCATGTTGCGTCAGTTGATTGATAACTTTTTGTTGACAAGGACCGATGTCTCACCGGAAAAGTTAGCCGATCCCACTGTCAAAATGGCTGATTTAGGCGTTGATTCGTTGGCGATTGTAGAAATGCTCTTTGAAGTTGAAGATCAGTACGGCATTCATATTGAGGATGTCATGCAATTTCAAAAAATGACCTTAAACGAGGTCGTTTCATACATGGAACAAATCGTTCGCGTTAAAAATAACGGACAACTCGTCAGTTTGTCTCAAGCCGACAAAACGACAGGCTAAATCGGTGTCGATGTTGCGTAAAGTATTTATCAAAGGCATCGGTATGGTCAGCCCATTGGGGTTGAATCGCACAGATAGTTTTGAGGCGGCATTGATGGGTCGCAGCGCAGTAGCTGCTGCACCAGCCGCGATTTTGAAGTTGCTTCCCCATGCTTTGGCTGCGAGCGTGCCTCAAGCTTTTGAGCAGATTGTCACAAAAGCGATGATTGGTCTGGATCGTGCCACGCAATTTTCCTTGATCGCGACCCAGGAGGCGCTTGCCGATGCCGCGTTTCAGGGCAATGAGTTCCAAAAAAGTCGAACCGGCGTTTACGTTGGTATTGGAATGGGTGGAGCCGGAACGGTGGATGCGTTGTATACGCGGTTTTTTGAGTTACAACGACTGGCCGCTACCGAGAATCGTGACCCTACCGTGATGCATCCTTTGGCCATTCCGCGCATGATGGCCAATGCCAGCGCCGCTGGTGTGTCGATTGCGCATCAACTCAAAGGGCAAGCATTTACCTACAGCATTGCCTGCGCATCTTCTGCTGTTGCCATGGGTGAGGCTTTCCGTGCCCTGCGTCATGGGTATATTGATACAGCGATTGTGATTGGTACAGAAGCCATGCTGACGCCGGGCTCTTATTTGGCATGGAATGCATTACGGGTTATGGCAAAAACGGATGCTGAGACGCCATCTGCCAGTTGTCGACCCTTTGATGCTTCAAGGACTGGTTTTGTCTTAGGTGAAGGTGCTGCAGCGATCGTGCTGGAGGCTGATATGGATAAGCCTGCCTGCCATCGGTCGCCCTACGCTGTACTGTGCGGCTATGGAACAACAACTGACGGCATCCATTTGACCTTACCTTCCGCGCAA
>CBDUEA010000012.1:0-12775 GCA_965365965.1 uncultured Polaromonas sp.
TTTGGGACTTTCAGGGGGTATCGACTCGGCATTGGTACTCGCCTTGGCGGTTGACGCTTTGGGCAAAGACAATGTACGCACGGTCATGATGCCATCGCCTTACACGGCAGACATCAGTTGGATCGACGCCCGCGAGATGGCCAAACGCATGGGTGTGCGGTATGACGAAATCTCCATCCTCCCTGAGTTTGAGGCGTTCAAAGGGAGCTTGGCGGGCGAGTTCAAGGGACTGGCCGAAGACACGACTGAAGAAAACATCCAAGCGCGGATTCGTGGCACGCTGTTGATGGCGCTGTCCAACAAATTTGGTGGCATGGTGTTGACGACGGGTAACAAGTCCGAGATGGCGACGGGTTATTGCACCCTGTATGGTGACATGGCTGGAGGTTTTGCGGCGATCAAAGATTTGGCTAAAACTACTGTTTTCAAGCTTTGCCTCTGGCGCAATGTCCATGACCCGAATGGTACGGGAAACAGTCCCATTCCTGAGCGCATCATCACCCGCCCGCCGAGCGCAGAGTTGCGGGCGGACCAAACAGACCAAGACAGCCTGCCACCGTATGAGGTGTTGGATGCGATTTTGGAGCGTTACATGGAAAATGACGAAAGCATTGCCGAGATTATTGCGGATGGTTTTGCGCCAGCCGACGTGCAACGCGTAACGCACCTGATTAAAATCAATGAACACAAGCGTCGGCAGGCGCCGATTGGCATACGGGTAACCCATCGCAGTTTTGGTAAAGATTGGCGTTATCCTATTACCAACAAGTTCAGAGCCTAGAATCTACCAAAGTCAGCTTTTTCAAAGACCCTAGACAATTCTGTTTAAAGAAAGATCCGTATGAAACTCATTACCGCCATCCTCAAGCCTTTCAAACTCGAAGAAGTCCGCGAAGCCTTGGCTGAGTGCGGCGTTACGGGGCTCACCGTGACAGAAGTCAAAGGGTTTGGCCGTCAAAAAGGCCATACCGAACTCTACCGTGGTGCGGAATATGTGGTTGATTTCTTGCCGAAAGTCAAAGTTGAAGTGGTGGTGAAAACTGCCGACCTGGATTTGTGTGTCGACGCCATCGTCAAAGCCGCGCGCACGGGCAAGATTGGGGACGGTAAGATTTTTGTTACCAGCGTTGAGCGCGTGGTGAGGATCCGCACAGGCGAAGAAGACGAAGTTGCGGTCTAACCGAAATTTTATAAACTACCAAAGCGCTGCCAAAGTGCAGCCAGCCAAATGCCACCGCACAGCAGCAAGCTCAGCAGTACTGCGGCACTGCCCATATCTTTGGCACGTTTAGACAAAGCGTGCCATTCGGGTCCAATACGGTCAATGGCAGTTTCAATGCCTGTGTTGAGCAGTTCAACAATCATCACAAGCAGCACAGAACCGGCCAGCAAGCTTGTTTCTACCCAACTGCGACCCAACCAGAAAGCGAGCGGGATGAGTACGATGGCGGTAATCGCTTCTTGACGGAAAGCGGTTTCTCCCCAACCAGCCTGCAGGCCTTCTACCGAGTAGCCGCCCGCATGAAAAATGCGATTGATGCCAGTACGGGTTTTTTGAGGGTTGACTTCTTGGTTGGGTGAGTTTGGACGGGTCATAGATCCGTATTATCGACTCAGCGGCAATGACGTCACCAAACGTGTGCCGGCCCATGCATCGTGCCAAAACTGGCGCTGCGGGTGAAAGCGGCTCAACACAGCCCAAACAGCAATCCATCCCAGAACCAGAATCGTCGTTTCACCGGCGGACAGTTTATATGATGCAATCACACTCAGTGGTGGCAAAAACCAAACCCAGCTGAGCAAATAACGACACATCGCACGCCCCTGCGTGATGGCTTGTCCAGTGGCACTGACAACCCGGATATTCCAAGTTTTCATGGCCAACGTTTGTCCTTTTGCCCAGAACCAAACGAAATAAATACCAAAAATAATGAACAAAAATGCCTGCAAAGCATGACGATTATCCAAAGCGTTTCGTGTTTGTGTCAGCGTGCCAAATAAGTAACCTGAAATAAACACGACACCAAACATAAGCAAACCCTCGTACATCCAACAAGCCATTCGACGCTTGAGACTGGGAGCTGTGAGTGGGGTTAACGCGTCAACTTTTGGCGAATCAACGGACATCAGTAGTTTTACTATTAATGGTTGCATTGGCAGGAGCCGCGTTTACTGGCGCAGACACAGACGCAGGGCTAGCATTCACATTGGTATTGGGTGGAGTATTCGGTGTTGTCGCTTTGTCTTGGTTGTTGATCACAGCGCGTTTGTTAGTTTTGTTGTCCACCTTAGGCCGACCGTCGTTGATGACGGACGTTGTTACTAATTTATCTTTAGCAACGGGTTTGATGACTGGTGCAGCACCTTTGCTTTGCTTTGTTTTATTGATGTTGGCTAGTTTTTGTTTTTCTTCTGCGCTGAGCGATTGATAGGCTTGCCATTTGCTTTGCTTATCGTCGGTCGACAGTTGTTTGGTTTTGGCAAAGTTGATGCGTGCTAGTTCGCGCTGTTTAGTAGTCAAGTTCGCCCATTCAGTCATTCGACCATACATGGTGATTTTTTCTTGCTCAGTCAATTTGGCAAAATTAGTAGACAGTGCCAACCATTTGCGTTTATGTGCCTCTGTCAAACTGCTCCAAACGGCGTTCAGCGGTTGCAGCGCTAGTTTTTGTGCCGGAGTTAGCGTTTGCCAGTCATCACTGGCCGGCTTTGCGACTGAAGGCGTCGAGGCTGGCTTGGCTATGGCTGAAGGTGGCGTGATATTTTGCGCATTGGCGACCCCAACAAAAATGACAAGTACGAGACTGGCCGTTTCCATCGCCGCAAATTTACAAGTTACATCGAAGACCTTCATAGTTTTTGAATTAACCAGCTTTATATCTAAAAATTTAGCAAAAAAGATGCCGAAACTTGAGCATCTTTTTCTTTAGGGGGACTGGCCAAGTTGCGTTATTGTTTGGCACCGTTCTTTTGAGAGGTTTCAGCTTCCATTTTTAAGAATTGTGCAAAACCGGGGTCGGCATAAGCGGCAGGCGGTAAATCATCGGTCAATAAGGCGACGTCAATATCTGCAAGTTCCTTCGCGCGTTGGTCGTTTTGTACCAAGGAGATGGTGATCAATCCAACAACCAAGACGATTAAAGGCAATAGGGCAGCTAGACGGTTCCAGATGCTGGGTGAATCATCGCCAAAACTCATGGTGGCAGTGCCACCTGATCCGTACGCAGCAGTTGCAGTGCGTGCGAGTGGTGCACGTTTACGTTTTGTTACAGCTTGAAGACGGGCAACACGAAGTCGCTCAGAAATATCGTGCGGCAAGCTAGCATTACCCATTGAGAGTTGCGCGGCTACTTTCAGCCCAAAACGATCTTGTAATTGGCTTTGTAAGCGCTCTTGCGAAACGTTCGAAGGCTGACCCACCTTCAATGCGGAATCAAGAGATGAATTTTGTGTTGAAAAAGCCAGCGGCTGGCCAAATATTATGTTTTGTGCGGTAGTCATAGTTGCGGTACTCATAGCTGTATTCCCCGAGCTTTCAATGCTTTCGCTAGTGCTGCTACAGCTCTGGAACAATGCGTTTTAACGCTTCCTTCTGAGCAGCCCATCGCTGCAGCCGTTTCGGCTACATCAAACTCTTCCCAATAACGCATGAGGAAGGCTTCTCGTTGACGTGCAGGTAATTCTTGTATTTCTGCCTCAATTTCTCGGAATATTTGGCCGCGACTGGTGACCGATTCAGCGCTCTCAGTCCCGTCAGAGTCATTTTCTAGCTCTAAAGTTTCAAGGATATCGAAATTTCCGTCTTCTCCCGACTTTTCAAAGTCTGTAAAGTTGGAAAAAACGGCTCTTTGGGTTTTCTGACGACGAAACCAGTCCAGCGTGCAGTTGGACAAAATCCGTTGAAAAAGCATGGGTAATTCAGCGGGCGGCTTGTCGCCGTAGTGTTCGGATAGCTTCATCATGCTGTCTTGCACAATGTCGAGTGCAGACTCTTCATTACGAACGTGATACATCGAGCGCTTGAAGGCTCGTTTTTCAACGCTTTTAAGAAAATCAGAGAGTTCTAGATCAGTTGCCAAGTACTTTGGACCTTAGAAAAGGTCTCCACTAATTGTAATTTCGGGGCAATTATGGCACCGCTTGCGTGTAAATCTCATGATTTATTTGAATTTATGCGTTGTGCAGTGCGATAATGCACCTTGCAAGTCAAAAAGCAAACGGGTCACAGCAGGGCGATAAAAGCAGTTCGTTCATGGTTGTGGTCTCAAGTCCCGACGCGGCTCCACGAGAGCTCAGCCAAGGGGCACCCAAGGTATTTCGTCAGAGAAATTCACAAAGGTTTAAGCACAAGGATCATCATGAAAATTACCAAAGCCGAAATGTCGGCAACTTCTGCTGCGGCAGACAAAACCTCCGAAAACACAACCTCAACGCCTCCTCAAGCGTCCGATCACACCCCTGAGTTGCGCGGCGCTGAGATTCTGGTCAAAGCACTTCAAGCTGAAAATGTAAAGTACATCTGGGGTTACCCAGGTGGCGCAGTGCTGCATATTTACGATGCACTGTACAAGCAAGAAACCATGCAGCACATTTTGGTTCGCCACGAGCAGGCCGCTGTTCATGCAGCTGACGGCTATGCGCGTGCTACAGGTGACGTGGGTGTGGCATTGGTCACTTCGGGTCCTGGTGCGACCAATGCCGTCACGGGAATTGCTACAGCCTATATGGACAGTATCCCGATGGTGATCATCACCGGGCAAGTGCCTACGCATGCGATTGGTCTTGACGCTTTCCAAGAATGCGACACCATTGGCATCACGCGTCCAATCGTCAAACACAATTTTTTGGTGAAAGACGCACGTGATTTGGCCGAAACCATGAAAAAGGCTTTTCACATCGCACGCAGTGGCCGTCCTGGTCCCGTGGTGGTGGACATTCCTAAGGACGTTTCTTTCAAGAAGGTGCCTTATCACGGCTACCCAGAGAGCATAGAAATGCGTGCCTACAACCCTGTGCGTAAAGGTCACAGTGGTCAAATTCGCAAAGCTTTGCAATTGTTGTTGACAGCAAAACGTCCTTACATCTATACCGGCGGCGGGGTGTTGTTGAGCAACGCCACCGCAGAATTGCGTACGTTGGCAGATATGCTGGGTTTCCCGTGTACCAATACCTTGATGGGCTTGGGCGCGATTGCAGCGAGTGATCCTAAGTTCTTAGGCATGCTTGGTATGCACGGCACTTACGAGGCTAACAACGCGATGCAAAGTGCGGATGTGGTTTTAGCTGTTGGTGCACGCTTTGACGACCGCGTGATTGGCAACCCCAAACACTTTGCGCAAGTGGAACGCAAAATCATTCATATTGATATTGATCCATCCAGCATCTCTAAACGCGTCAAGGTTGATATTCCTATTGTTGGCGATGTGAAAGAAGTCTTGCTCGAGATGATCGCCATGATCAAAGAGGGCACACAACGTCCTGATCCGAATGCGCTTGGGGCTTGGTGGGACACCATTGAAGGCTGGCGCAAGCGTGACTGCATGAAATACGACCATGGCAAGGGCGATGTGATCAAGCCGCAATATGTGGTTGAAACGCTTTGGAACATGACCAAAGACGAAGAAACATACATCACCTCAGATGTGGGCCAACACCAGATGTGGGCAGCACAATATTATAAGTTTGACGAGCCACGTCGCTGGATTAACTCTGGTGGTTTGGGGACCATGGGCGTGGGCATTCCCTATGCTATGGGCATCAAGTTGGCCAAGCCAGACAAAGATGTGTATTGCATTACCGGCGAAGGCTCGGTGCAAATGTGTATTCAAGAGCTTTCCACGTGTTTGCAATACAACACGCCGATCAAAATTGTGTCTTTGAACAACCGCTTTTTAGGCATGGTTCGTCAATGGCAAGAGATTGATTACGAAGGCCGTTACAGCCACAGCTATATGGATGCATTGCCTAACTTTGTGAAGTTGGCCGAGGCTTATGGGCACATTGGCATGTTGATCGAAAAGCCAGAAGACGTGGAACCAGCTTTGCGCGAAGCACGCAAGCTCAAAGATCGCACGGTGTTCATGGACTTCCGGACTGACCCTACCGAGAACGTGTTCCCAATGGTCAAAGCCGGCATGGGCATCAACGAGATGCTGCTTGGTTCTGAAGATTTGTAATCTCGAAGCAAAATCACCTTATTTTTTGAATCTATTGTTTGCCAAGTCCGCACATTACCGTGTGTGGAGGAGGGCAGCGAAAAGAGGAAATCCTAATCATGAAACACATCATTGCAGTTTTACTTGAAAACGAACCTGGCGCTTTGTCGCGCGTGGTTGGTTTGTTTTCAGCCCGTGGCTACAACATTGAGTCGCTCACTGTAGCGCCCACCGAAGACCCTACTTTGTCGCGTATGACGATTCAAACTTCGGGCTCAGATGACGTGATTGAGCAAATCACGAAGCATTTGAACCGTTTGATTGAAGTTGTTAAAGTTGTTGATTTAACGGAAGGTGCTTACACTGAACGTGAGTTGATGATGGTCAAGATCCGTGCGGTTGGTAAGGAGCGCGAAGAAGTTAAACGTATGGCTGACATTTTCCGTGGACGCATCATCGACGTGACAGACAAGAGCTACACCATTGAGCTGACCGGTGACCATGTCAAAAATGATGCCTTTTTAGAAGCCATCGATAAATCAGCAATTCTTGAAACCGTGCGCACAGGCCCTAGCGGCATTGGACGCGGTGAAAGAATCCTTCGCGTATAAAATACGCCGTTGATATTTTTAATATTTATAAATTACCCATTTTTAAACGGAGATTGAGATGAAAGTTTATTACGACAAAGACTGTGACCTGAGCCTGATCAAAGGTAAAACGGTAGCCATCATTGGTTACGGCAGCCAAGGCCACGCACACGCACAAAATTTGAACGATAGTGGCGTTAAAGTGGTGGTCGGTCTGCGTAAAGGCGGGGCTTCTTGGCCTAAAGTCGCCAAAGCTGGCTTGCAAGTCGCTGAAGTGGCAGATGCTGTCAAAGCTGCTGACGTTGTCATGATTTTGTTGCCTGATGAGCAAATCGGTGCTGTGTACACCAACGATATCGAACCCAACATCAAGCAAGGTGCTTCTTTGGTGTTTGCTCACGGTTTCAATGTTCACTACGGCTTGGTGACACCACGCGCTGACTTGGATGTTTGGATGGTTGCGCCTAAAGCTCCAGGCCACACTGTTCGCGGTACTTACGCCCAAGGCGGCGGCGTCCCTCATCTGATTGCAATCCACAAAGACAATTCTGGCAAAACCAAAGAATTGGCTATGAGCTATGCCATGGCCAACGGTGGCGGCAAAGCCGGCATCATTGAAACCAATTTCCGCGAAGAAACTGAAACTGATTTGTTCGGCGAACAAGCTGTTTTATGCGGCGGTACGGTTGAACTCATCAAGGCGGGTTTTGAAACTTTGGTCGAAGCGGGCTACGCGCCTGAAATGGCTTACTTTGAGTGTTTGCATGAGCTCAAACTCATTGTGGACATGATTTATGAAGGCGGCATCGCCAACATGAACTACTCCATCTCTAACAATGCTGAGTACGGCGAGTACGTAACCGGTCCAAACATCGTGACCGCTGCGACCAAAGAAGCCATGCGCAAGTGTTTAAAAGACATTCAAACGGGCGAATACGCCAAGAGCTTCATCTTGGAAAACAAAGCCGGTGCGCCAACGCTCATCAGCCGCCGTCGTTTGACTGCTGAGCATCAAATCGAGCAAGTTGGCGAGAAGCTGCGCGCTATGATGCCTTGGATTGCCAAGAACAAGCTGGTTGATCAAACCCGCAACTAAAAACGAAAGCCAGCATGCTGCAAGGTGTGTTTGCTCATAAAAGTTTTGAGGTCGTTTATAAAGGTCACTTAGGTGGCCTTTATTATTGCTATATATTTAATAGCTAAATAAGTATATATTACGCCGGCTAGAAGTGTTTTATAGGTATTTTTATGCATGATGGTGTAGATTCAATCAATGACAGCCAAGAAGGTGTGCTTTTGCGTAAACGGCGTAAAGGTATTTATATCTTGCCAAATTTGTTTACCTTGGCAGCCTTGTTTGGTGGTTTTTACGCCATTGTGATGGCCATGAATGGTCGTTTTGATATGGCTGCGATTGGTATTTTTTGCGCCATGGTGTTGGACAGTCTGGATGGTCGCATCGCACGCATGACCAACACGCAAAGTGCTTTTGGTGAGCAAATGGACTCCTTGTCTGATATGGTTTCGTTTGGTGCCGCGCCAGCTTTGATTTCATATATTTGGGCGCTGAATAGCTTGGGTCGCTGGGGTTGGTTTGCCGCCTTTGTTTACTGTGCTTGTGCCGCACTGCGTTTAGCACGCTTCAACGTCAACACCACGGTGGTTGATAAGCGTTATTTCCAAGGCTTGCCATCTCCTGCTGCCGCTGCCTTGGTGGCAGGCTTTCTGTGGGTGGCTACGGAGCTGAACATCAAAGGTACGGACGTGGCTTGGCCGATGCTAGCCATGACCTTGTATGCGGGTTTGACAATGGTCACAAATGTGCCGTTTTACAGCTTCAAAGACGTGCAAATGAAGAAAAGCGTGCCTTTCGTTGTCATTGTGGCCATTGCTCTAGGTATTGCCGTGATCAATATCCATCCGCCAAGCGTGTTGTTCGCCCTATTTGTCATTTACGGCTTGAGTGGCTATGTGATCTACGCTTGGCGCAAAGCCAAGGGTTTGCAAACCAGTGTCATCAGCACATCTACAGACGAACCGGAAGAACGTGGCTTGCATTAATCAACGCCGCAAAAACTGTGCTATAGTTAAATCATGCAAAAAATGTCTCTAGCGCTACTACTGCTACCTTTCAATGGGCAGGTTAAGTAGCGCGCGCGTCACTTTTTCCATCAAAGCCCGTTAGCTTAACTGCAACGGGCTTTTTTATTGTTTTTCACATTCATTGAGGACCCCATCATGTCAATCGACAAGTCAGCCGACAAACTCATTATTTTTGACACCACTTTACGTGATGGCGAGCAATCGCCTGGTGCGTCTATGAATAAAGACGAGAAACTTCGCATTGCACGCCAGTTGGAGCGTTTGAAGGTAGACGTGATTGAGGCCGGTTTTGCGGCGAGCTCAAATGGTGATTTCGATGCTGTGCAGTTGATTGCAAACAACATCAAAGACTCGACGATTTGCTCGCTTTCCCGAGCCAATGACCGCGACATTTCACGTGCAGCTGAAGCGTTGAAGGGCGCCAACAGTGGCAGGATTCACACCTTCATTGCCACATCGCCGTTGCACATGGAGAAAAAATTGCGCATGACGCCAGATGAGGTGTTTGAGCAAGCCAAGCAATCGGTACGTTTTGCGCGCAACTTGTGTGGCGACATTGAGTTTAGCCCTGAAGATGGCTATCGCAGCGATATGGACTTTTTGTGTCGTGTACTTGAAGCCGTTATCAAAGAAGGTGCAACAACCTTGAACATACCCGATACCGTGGGCTACGCAGTGCCCGAGCTCTACGGTAACTTCATCAAAACCTTGCGTGAACGTATCCCCAACAGCGACAAGGCCATTTGGTCAGTGCATTGCCATAACGACCTTGGTATGGCGGTGGCCAACTCTTTAGCTGGCGTCAAAATTGGTGGCGCGCGTCAAGTGGAATGCACCATCAATGGTTTGGGCGAGCGTGCGGGCAACTGTTCACTTGAAGAAATCGTCATGGCTGTGCGTACCCGCAAAGATTATTTTGGTTTGACGATGAACATCGACCCAGTTCATATCTTGGCAGCCAGTCGCATGGTCAGCCAGACAACCGGCTTTGTGGTTCAGCCGAATAAAGCGGTGGTTGGTGCCAATGCGTTTGCGCATGCCAGTGGCATTCACCAAGACGGCGTGCTCAAAGCGCGTGACACTTACGAGATCATGCGTGCTGAAGATGTGGGCTGGTCTGCCAACAAAATCGTACTTGGCAAACTCAGTGGCCGTAACGCCTTCAAACAGCGCTTGCAAGATTTAGGTGTGCAGATGGAGTCTGAAGCTGACATTAACTCAGCCTTTGCCCGCTTCAAAGAACTCGCTGACCGTAAGAGCGATATTTTTGATGAAGACATTTTGGCGTTGATCAACGACGAAAGCGTCGCGCACGAACATGAGCAATACAGTTTTGTCTCCTTGTCGCAGCACTCTGAAACGGGCGAACGTCCGCAAGCCAGCATTGTATTTACCGTCGGCGGTAAAGAAGTCAAAGGCACGTCAGACGGCAACGGCCCCGTAGATGCCTCCCTCAAAGCCATTGAAACACACGTCAAAAGCGGTGCAGAGATGGTGCTCTATTCGGTCAACGCCATAAGCGGTTCGACTGAGAGCCAGGGCGAGGTGACGGTGCGTTTGCAAAACTCTGGTCGCGTCGTCAACGGTGTGGGATCAGATCCTGACATTGTGGTGGCTTCAGCTAAGGCATATTTGAGTGCCCTCAACAAGTTACAGAGTAAAGCTGATCGAGTTGCAGCTCAAGGCTAGGGTAAATACTGATAAGATATGTTGTAACTTAACAAAGTACGGCAAGTCTTTGATCTTGTGTAGTATTTTTAAGTGTGTACACTCCATGCATGAACACAAATGCATGGAGATGTAACTAATGTGTACCACTCTACAGCGTATCTCTGGAAATAAATTGAAACAATATTTGCAAACTTTGAGCAAGGTGCTGTGCATTGGCACCCTCATGCTCGCTTTTGGTGCGCCTGTAGCACATGCTAAAAAAGTGCAACCCAAGAAGGCAGTTGCTGCTACTTCTGCCAAACACAAGGCTGGTAAAGTCAAGGTTCAGATGGTGGGTAAACACAAGGCAACCCAGCGTTTAGTGGCGTCTAGTGCGCACGTCAAAGGGAACGGCAAAACCAACGTGGTATTGGTGAGCCGAGCTTCCTTGAAAGACGCGCGTGGTCGTCCACTCAAAGGTAAAGCGTTGATGGCGGCACGCCGCAAAGCCATTGTTCTGGCATCATTGCCTGTTATTCCAGCCAAACAATCTTATGGCGAAATGGCTGGTTTGCACGGTACGCAAGATTCCTTAGATCTCAAATCTAGCGTTGCATTGGTGGTTGATCAAGATACCCATGAAGTTTTGTTCAGCAAAAACGACTCAGCTGTGTTGCCCATTGCCTCTTTGACGAAGCTCATGACCGGTGTGATCATTTCGGAAGCGCGTTTGCCGATGAATGAGCAAATCACCATCACACAAGACGATGTAGATACCGAAAAAGGCAGTCGTTCACGTTTAACCGTAGGCACCACATTGACCCGTGGCGAAATGCTGCATCTGGCTTTGATGTCGAGTGAGAACCGCGCAGCCCATGCCTTGGGTCGCACCTATCCAGGAGGTTTATCTGAATTTGTGCGTTTGATGAATGCAAAGGCCACCATGCTGGGTATGCACGGTACACGTTATGTTGAGCCAACAGGTTTGTCGAGTAAAAATCAATCCAGTGCGCAGGACCTGGCGATGCTTGTCAATGCTGCGTACAAAGACGCTACGTTGCGTGAGTATTCAACCTCTCCAGGTTATGAAGTGGCCGTGGGTGCCAAAACTTTACAGTTCAACACTACCAACCAACTCGTGAAAAACCCAGGCTGGGAGATTGGTTTGCAAAAGACGGGCTACATCTCAGAAGCAGGCCGGTGCTTGGTGATGCAAACTAAAATTGCAGGTCGTAAACTGATCATGGTGTTTTTGGATTCCGCCGGCAAATTCAGCCGTTTAGGCGATGCCGAACGTGTGCGCCGTTGGGTAGAGTCCAATCCGGTAACAGCTTCCATAGCTAAGCAAGGCTAAATAGTTAGCTTTAAAAACTTTTCCCAGCATTTAAGTAATTAAAAAGGGTCGAAAGACCCTTTTTTTTAGAATCCAGATACGCTTATTTTTTATAGCCCAAAGATTTTGATATCTCGGCAGCTGCGCTTTGCAGTTTAGGTAGCCAAGCGTCATCCAAACGATCAGCTGGTGCAGAAATAGACAAACCAGCCACGAGTTTGTTTTGGTCGTCGTAAATGCCCGCAGCCATGCAACGCACTCCCAACTCTAGTTCTTCGTTGTCTCTGGCGGTGCCGTATTGACGTACCCGCGAGAGATCTCGCTCTAAATTACTAAGTTCTGTCAAACTGTTTTTGGTGTGACCGATCAAGCCGGTACGGCTGGCATAAGCGCGTACTTTAGCCGCATCGTCTACCGCCAAGAAGAGTTTGCCAACCGAGGTCAAATGCAACGGGGCGCGGCCGCCAATGGCACGAACCACCTGCATGCCTGAGCGTTCGCTGTAAGAGCGTTCTATGTAGACAATCTCATCGCCTTGACGCATCGATAAATTCACCGGTTGCAGTGTCAACTTGTGCAGCTCGCGCATCGGTGCCAGCGACGCTTCACGCACGTCCAAACGGCTTTTAACGGCATTCCCAAGCTCTAAAAAGCGCATGCCGAGCCGGTAGCTGCCAGCCTCAGGTCTGTCGACGTAGCGACCCAGCGCCAAGTCGTTCAAAATACGATGCGTCGTAGAAGGGTGCAGACCCGTTCTTTGGCTGATTTCTTTCAGTGACATGGCGTCTTCACGACTGGCCAAAACGTCAATCAAGGCAAACATACGCTCCAACACTTGAATCGTAGGCGTTGCGCTGGATGGACTGGCTTTGCTTGCCAGTTGGTTGTCTAATTTGGACATGTAGGGTTTGGTTCGCAGACCGTATAGTTAGACAGCTGCTGAA
>CBDUEA010000013.1:0-11980 GCA_965365965.1 uncultured Polaromonas sp.
GCAACCAAAGTACGACGATACATATGTGTCTCCTGTGATAAAAATATGCAATAGCACTACTAAGTAAGCAGAAAACATGCCAATTTGTAAGTCATTGATTATATGTAGGAAATTCTTACAAATAAAATTTATGTTTATTTATTAAACATTTAATATGATTTAAATTTAAACATTTGTATGAATTTTATACACTTTACCAAGAACTTCGTACAATTTAACACGTGAAATTCCTAACATTCTTGCTGCGGCAGCCTTATTTCCATCGACCGCATTCAACGCTGCTGAAATAGCTTGCTTCTCCAACTCCGCTACCTGTTCAGCCAAAGGTCGAACTGGGATTGTCGTAGGTTGAATAAGAGCAGGCACAGCAAAAACTGGTGGCAACAACTGTGTCACACCTGCTTCATGCAACACAGCTAAAAGTTGAGAGGCAGAAATACGATGTGAATCACTGCGCATGACGGCTTGCTCCAACACATTTCGGAGCTCACGAATATTGCCCCGCCAAACATGTGCAGTAAGAAGTGAAAGTGCTTCGGCGCTCAGTTCCGGCTGCAAAGTATCGCCGCGTAGAGCCATGTCTTCCCCTAGCAGCTCGACCAATGCAGGTATATCTTCTCGCCGCTCACGCAGCGGAGGTACGCGAATCGGCAGCACATTAAGACGGTAAAACAAGTCCTCACGGAAGCCCCCTTCCCGCATCAACTTATTCAAGTCACGGGATGTAGCGGCAATAACTCTTGCATCAAAAGGAATCAACTTATTTGAGCCCAGTGGTTCAATCTCCCCCTCTTGCAGCGCACGCAATAATTTAGCCTGCAGGCCCAATGGCATATCACCTATTTCATCTAGAAAAAGCGTACCACCGTCTGCCAACTTAAATTTTCCATCACGGCCTTTTCGATCTGCTCCGGTATAAGCACCAGGTGCAACACCAAAAAATTCAGCCTCTAAAAGAGTATCTGGTACCGCTGCAATGTTGAGGCTTATGAAGGGACCACGCGCGTATGCCGATGATGCATGTATAGCATGAGCTAAAAGCTCTTTGCCAGTACCCGTCTCTCCTAGGAGTAAAACAGGGCTTGAAGTTTGCGCTGCTCTGCGTGCCTGGCGTTTAACCTCTACTGCTGCAGGGCTCGCGCCAACAAAACTTGCAAAGGTGTACCTTGACTGACGTTGACCCTGGAGCAGGCTATTTCTTTGACTAATTTGCTGACTAGCTAACTCACGCCTTGCGTCATCAAGATCTCTTTGCAGCAACGCAAACTTCCCAACCAAGGGTTGCAGACTGGTTTCAGCATGGTCAAACAAGACAATACCTAGCGCGCCTATAACTTCACCTAGAGTGTCGCGTAAAGGGATGCGACTCACTACAAAAGTACCGGCCCGATTCGTGAGCAAATCAATCAAAATAGGTTTGCCAGTTTCGAGCACATGGTGCATTTGCGTGTTTTGCACGACGCTAGCCACTGGATGCCCCACAAAATCTTCAACTCGCTCGAAACCTAGTGCCGGCAAAAACCGCTTGTACTGGTCATTGACCCAAACCACACGAGCCTGTCGATCCACCAACATCATGCCTTCACTCGCATTGGCAAAGAGGTCAAACATAGACCGCGCAGCTAACTCTAAAATGCTCTGCGCATCACGCGGCAATACGCCAGAATTTAGCTTAGATTTGTCCATGTTTGCATGTTACTGCAATCACTCTGCAGAAGTGACACTAAGCTACATCTTGTATTGGAGACATGCTTGTGTTTTTTAATTACTTTTCCGATTTACCAACAACATGCCAATCGCTACGAGCGTCAAACCGAACACCAAGGACGGCGTAACCGTCTCACCCAGCCAAAGATTGCCGATCATGAGTGCAAATACGGGCGTTAAAAATACAAAGCCAGAAATTTTGGTAGCCGGATAACGACCTAGAAGCCACATCCAAGTTAAATAACTAATAAAAGCTCCCAGTAGGGTTTGAATCAAGACGGATGTAAGGGCAAAACCTGTCCAATGCAGTGTCCAGCTTTCTCCCCAAGCAATAGAGACCGCCGGCAATATGAGCGCTCCAATAGCTACTTGGTAAAAGAGCAACTTCTCGGCAGATAAACGAACCAAAACACTGGTACGAATCACAACGGTCGTTAAACCCCACAATAAGCCACCTGCTAGAGCCAACAAATCGCCTCTCCATTGTCCAACGGCCGTGTTGGCCATTCCATCAAACAATGCCAAAGCCACACCGCAAAAAGCCACTATCAAGCCCAACCACTGTCCTTTGCCCAACCTTTCAGTAGGCACCCATAAAGGCACTAACACGGCTACCCAAAACGGCGACGTATATACAAAAACCGTCAAGCGAGATGCACTTGTGTATTTGAGGCCACCGTAAATGCAGACAAACTCCACAGCAAAAAGTAAGCCAGCCAGCAAACCAGGCAACAAACTTTTATCAGACTGCCACAGTTGAATTCCACGAAATTTGCACCATGCCATGAGAAGCAATGTAGCTCCTAAAAATCGCAGGCTCGCTTGAAAAATGGGTGGCAAATCACTGATGGTTGCTTTTATCAAGACCTGCTGCACGCCCCAAAACAAACAACAGCCCACCAACAAAGCAATAGCGACTGCATCAAGATGCGATTTGCGCTCAATCATTGAACGTACCAATTGTTTTGTAAATTATTCACTCTATGTATAAATTTTTTGTTTGTTATGAGCAATATTATTTGCAGACACCAAGCAAGGCTGCGTCAAAATGCCAAAGCCAGTATATACGGCGCTCGCAAAATGTATACCTTGCGCCAACCTTAGGAGTGGCATCTTGATCTGCTCTCAAAACTTTGTAAAGGTAAAACTACCTAAGGGTCTATCCTTATGCTTGTAGCTCTACTGCTCGCTACAATCAGCACCTTCAAGCGGTGACCATGCTTCTAGCTCTATCGCTATGTCTGAATACTATATGCTGGAGAATAATTTGTCTGATGAGTTCATACTCGAAACACGAGGACTGACCAAAGAATTCAAAGGATTCGTGGCGGTCAATCATGTTGACCTTAAGGTCCATCGCGGGCACATTCATGCGTTGATCGGGCCTAACGGTGCGGGGAAAACTACTTTTTTCAATTTACTGACCAAATTTTTAAAACCTACCAGCGGTAACATTCATTTCAACGGCACTGACATCACAGCTGAGAGTCCAGCACAAACAGCTCGTCGCGGCATCGTTCGATCATTCCAGATATCAGCAGTGTTTCCGCACATGACAGTTCTTGAAAACGTACGAGCAGCTTTGCAGCGCAACTTAGGCACCTCATTTCATTTCTGGAAAGCCGAAGACACACTGTTTCATCTACATAACAGAGCGCGTGAACTCTTAGCAGAAGTGGATTTGAGCAACTTTGCTGACGAACTAACGGTCAACCTACCTTATGGGCGCAAACGCGCACTTGAACTGGCAACCACCTTGGCCCTCGAGCCCGAACTCATGCTCTTAGACGAGCCCACGCAAGGCATGGGACATGAAGATGTCGACCGTGTGACGCAGCTTATCAAGAAAGTCTCCGTTGGTCGTACCATTTTGATGGTCGAACACAATATGAATGTCGTGTCATCTATTGCGGATCGTATTACCGTGCTTCAACGAGGCACCATCATTGCCGATGGACCGTATGCAGAGGTCGCCAAAAATCCTCTTGTTATTGAGGCATATATGGGAACAGCCGATACAACTTTGCAAGGTGCGCACTGATGTCCAAAGAGCTGCTTCGAATTGAAAATCTTCATGCTTGGTATGGTGAATCACATATATTGCATGGCGTTAACATGATCGTGAATGAGGGAGAAGTAGTCACACTGCTCGGTCGCAATGGCGCAGGACGCACAACAACGTTGCGTGCAATCGTCGGTTTGACTGGGGCCCGTAAAGGATCCGTCAAAATCAATGGCAAAGAAGCGCTCAAGCTTTCACCACATAAAGTCGCACGCCTAGGCTTGGGTTATTGCCCTGAAGAACGAGGCATTTTTGCCAGTCTCTCGGCTGAAGAAAATTTGATGCTCCCTCCCACTATTGCGCCTGGTGGAATGAGTCTTGACGAGATTTACACCATGTTCCCCAATTTGAAGGAACGCGCAAATAGTCCTGGAACGCGATTATCTGGTGGCGAGCAACAAATGTTAGCCGTCGCACGAATTTTGCGTACTGGGGCTCGATTGTTATTGCTAGACGAAATATCAGAAGGTCTAGCACCGGTCATTGTGCAAAAACTAGCCGAAATGATTCTTACACTAAAGTCTAAGGGTTATACCATTGTGCTTGTGGAGCAAAATTTTCGCTTTGCTGCGCCTTTGGCGGATCGTTTTTATGTCATGGAACATGGTCAAATTGTCAAACAATTTGCACAAGATCAATTAGCTCAAAACATGGGCATGCTGCAAGAGTATTTAGGTGTATAGCGCCTAAGGCTAGATGACGCGCTCATTTTCCATAACCCTTTTAACGTTTAACCAGGAGAAAACCATGAAACTTAAAACACTCGTCGCTCTACTTTCTATTGGCTTTGGTGCTGCGGCCTCTGCGCAAACCACAGGACCTATCAAGATCGGTATGATCACTGACATGTCCAGCTTGTATGCCGACATTGACGGTCCTGCCGGCGCAGAAATGGTCAAGTGGGCCGTGCAAGATTTTGGCGGTAAAGTGCTAAATCGACCTATCGAAGTTTTGTCTGCAGACCATCAAAACAAGCCTGACATTGCCAGCTCTAAAGCCCGCGAATGGATGGACAAAGATGGACTTGCTATGCTTGTTGGCGGCACCAATTCTGGTACAGCGTTGGCGATGGCAAAAGTTGCCGCCGAGAAAAAGCGGCCTTTCATGGCTATTGGCCCTGGCTCTGCACGTCTTACCAATGAAGATTGCACACCATACACGGTTCATTACGCTTACGATACCGTTTCGCTCGCAAAAGTCGCTGGCACAGCACTCGTCAAAGCAGGCAATAAAAGCTGGTTCTTTTTAACCGCCGATTACGCCTTTGGCCACTCACTTGAGAAGGATGCGTCGGACGTTGTCAAAGCCAATGGCGGCACCATTGCAGGTGCAGTTCGTCACCCACTCAATGCATCTGACTTTTCGTCCTTTTTGCTGCAAGCACAAACATCGAAAGCACAGATCCTTGCTTTAGCAAATGCAGGTGGCGACTTCACCAACGCCATGAAGGCAGCACGTGAATTCGGCATTAACAAAACCATGAAGGTTGCTGGACTGCTGGTGTTCATCAATGATGTCCACAGCCTAGGTCTCGCGAATACTGAAGGCCTGCAATTAGCAGACAGCTGGTATTGGAACCAAGATGATGCTTCACGCAAATTCGCCAAACGTTTCTTTGACAAATACAAGCGTATGCCATCGAGCTTGCAAGCTGCCGACTACTCTGTCACAACCAACTATTTAAAAGCCGTGCAAGCTGCCGGTACAACAGATGGCGACAAAGTCATGAGCACGATGAAGTCTATGAAGATTGATGACTTTTACAACAAAGGTCAAATCCGCGCTGATGGACGCATGATTCATGATATGTACCTTTTCCAAGTTAAAGGACCTAAAGAGTCCGCTACACCTTGGGATTACTACAAAACCGTCGCCAAAATTCCAGGTGACCAGGCCTTCACAACAGTGGCTGACTCTAAATGTTCGCTGTTAAAAAAGTAAATTGACTCTTTTAGGTGACTAATCGTACAGACGGTTGGTCACCTTTGTATGCGTAAGCTATGAATTGATGGGCTTTCATGGAAATTTTCGGTATTCCTCTTCAAGCTTTTTTAGGGCAATTATTGCTAGGCTTGGTCAATGGTGCTTTTTATGCATTGCTCAGTTTGGGGCTCGCAGTCATTTTTGGACTCTTAGGCATTGTTAATTTTGCACATGGTGCACTTTATATGCTGGGAGCCTTTGCCGCTTGGATCATGTTTGATCAATTCGGCATCGGTTATTGGTATGCCTTGGTGCTCGCTCCACTCGTTGTCGGGTTGTTGGGTGTGATTATTGAGCGATTGTTTTTGAGACATTTGTACAAACTCGACCCACTCTACGGACTGTTATTAACTTTCGGCTTGGCTTTGATCGCTGAAGGTGTCTTCCGAGAACTGTATGGGGCTTCTGGTCAAAATTACGATGTACCCGAAATACTTGCAGGTGCTACGAACCTTGGTTTCATGGTTTTACCTAATTACAGAGCTTGGGTGGTTCTTGTTTCGCTGGTCGTTTGTTTAGGTACTTGGCTCCTGATTGAACGAACTCGATTAGGTGCTTATTTGCGTGCTGGGACTGAAAACGCGCCGCTTGTTCAAGCGTTCGGCGTTAATGTTCCACTGATGGTGATGTGTACTTACGGTGCTGGTGCGGCATTGGCGGGCTTGGCCGGTGTGCTTGCAGCCCCAATCATTCAAGTCAGCCCGTTGATGGGTTCAAACCTGATTATTGTGGTATTTGCCGTGGTCGTTATTGGTGGTATGGGATCGATTTTAGGCTCTGTCATCACGGGTTTAGCTCTGGGGTTGGTTGAAGGCATGACACGCGTTTTTTATCCTGAAGCCTCTAACATTGTGGTGTTTGTCATCATGGTCATTGTCCTGATGGTTAGACCCAATGGCCTGTTTGGCAAGGAAGCATGAAATGAATAATTCAAAAAAATCAACGCGTATTACCTACTTTGCATTATTGGGATTGCTGCTGATCGCCCCGATGATCGGTCTTTATCCCGTATTCATCATGAAATTGCTTTGCTTTGCCCTGTTCGCATGTGCTTTTAATTTGTTGTTGGGGTTTACTGGATTGCTATCGTTTGGTCACGCAGCTTTCTTTGGCTTCTCAGCCTATGTGACCGGTTGGCTCATCAAATCCCAGGCCTGGACGCCCGAACTAGGCATTATTGCTGGCACAGTAGTTGCTGGAATCATAGGCCTCATGATTGGTCTGGTTGCCATTCGACGCCAAGGCATTTACTTTGCAATGATCACTTTAGCCATGGCGCAAATGGTCTTTTTTGTTTGCTTGCAAGCCCCTTTTACAGGCGGTGAAGATGGTTTGCAAGGAGTTCCTCGCGGCAAACTCATTGGGTTATTTTCTCTAGAATCTGACATGGTTATGTATTATTTCGTGGTCGCCATTTTTGTATTGTCCTTCTTGTTTATCACTCGTATTGTGCAGTCGCCATTTGGACAAGTACTCAAAATGATTCGTGAAAATGAACCACGCGCCATTTCTCTTGGTTACCAAGTCGATCGTTACAAGCTGTTGGCATTTGTACTTTCTTCCGCGCTGGCTGGGCTAGCCGGCTCGCTTAAAACCTTGGTTATGGGCTTTGCAACACTTTCAGACGTTCATTGGTCCATGTCGGGCGAAGTTATTTTGATGACATTGCTGGGTGGCGTAGGAACCTTTTTTGGTCCAGTTTTAGGATCAGGCATTGTGATCGCATTGCAAAACCTCTTGGCTGACAAAGTGGGTTCTTGGGTAAGTGTGATCATCGGTGTGATTTTTGTAATCTGCGTCTTGGCATTCCGAAAGGGAGTTGTTGGGGAACTGCAAGCATTCCTCGATCGTCGACGTCTGGCCGGCGCAAAGTTCTCAACATCAAAGGCAAGTTAAAACAACTCTTTTACTTGCCAAACGTGCGGTAGATATTTCAAATCTATCACCCGTTAATTGGTGCGGCTGGCGGGGATCGAACCCACGACCCTTGGCTTCGGAGGCCAATACTCTATCCACTGAGCTACAGCCGCACAGTTTGGTATATTGTAGAGGTTTGTAAGTGCAACGCGATCGCGCCTCCCTTATAATTATGAGTTACCCCTATATGCAACTCTTTTGCAGACATTAAGAACACCATGAGCAATCAACACGAAGAAGACCACACAGGCCCCGTCAAAACACCTAAGCAAATGTTGCTATTGGTTTTTTTCTCGTTTGTAATTCCTATTTTTCTCATCATTGGACTGGTTTATTACGTTGTCTCAGGTGCAAAACCAGCCAGTGCAACCATCAAAGCTGATGTCACGCAAACGGATTTGAGTGGTTTGACGGATGCAGAGCGCGAGAAAGCCTTGGCTGCCCGTATCCAAAAAGTTGGCACCATTGAAATCCGTGATGCAAACCGCGCCGCCAAAACAGGCGAAGAAGTGTTCAAAGCACAATGTACCGCATGCCACACTTCAGGCGCTGCTGGTGCACCTAAGTTTGGCGATGCTGCCGCTTGGGGTCCTCGTGTCCTAACCGGCTACGATGCTTTGTTGACCTCTGCCCTCAAAGGCAAAGGTGCCATGGGTGCACAAGGTGGTGGCGACTTTGATGACTTTGAAATCGGTCGCGCCGTGGTCTACATGGCTAACGCAGCAGGCGGCAAACTGGCTGAACCCGTCAAAGCGGCGGCACCTGGGGATGCTGCTCCCGTCGCTGCCAAATAATTGACCTGAAAGTTCATTCAAAAGAGGCTTAGCGGCCTTATTTGAGTAAAAAGCCGCTGAAAAGCGGCTTTTTTAATGGTTTTTTGGCTATAGCCGGTGTATTTATTGTTTTGTTTGCTATATTTAAAATAGCACTTGTTTGATTTTATTCACTTTTATACATCTGCGTTTGTGTCGCTTGGTGCTCCTTTGGGCTTCGCACATAGCCGAAACGGGTCGGAAGCTCGGCGGTAGCCACTTCTTCAGGCACCCACAGACCTTGCTCAATTGCATCGGCGGCGTAACCCATGTCTTGCGTGTGTACGAGGCCAAAGCCCATGGAAGCTTCTAGATACAGACGGCCTTGCTCGTCGAGCACGCAGCGTTGTAATCGGGCCAACTCACCGGTATGGGCATGTAAGCTGAAATCAGCACTGACTCTCCATATAAAGGGCGTCGCTTCTAACTCAACATAGACGCGCTGCGGACCATTTTGAAAGAACCATTGCCCTTTGGCAGGGCTCTGAGCGCTGTCATCGCAGCTGTAATTGCGTTGGATAAAGTCGATTAATTTCTCATGCTTGAGCATCGAGCCTTTGGCCTGCACGAATGGGCCTGCCGCCTGCACACGGTCGTCACGCATGTACCAATTGCCGCGTGCGTCCAGACCCAACCAGCCGTAGCAATGTGGCACGTTGGGCCACTTGGCCATGGCTTGTTTAACGATGTCGTCCATGTTCGTATTATCCTTTGTCTAGCTAGTGCTCTGCCAGTGGGAGGTTATGTAATGGTTAGATGTGCCGCGCCAACCAATCCACTACCGCTTCGGGCATGGCTTGTACATGCGCTGGAAAATGTCCCTGCGGATAGCCTACGTGACCGCCGTGTGCAGTTTGCCAGAGGGTGACGTGATGACTCACATCCCTTGCTTGCGGCAAAGACTGGACGGGGATGAAGGGGTCATTGATGGCGTTTAAAGCCAACGCAGGCAGCTTGATGCGGTGCATATGCGGTTTGGCAGAGGCGCGCAGCCAATAGTCTTCGGTATTCTTGAAGCCATGCACCGGTGCAGTGAAGACATTGTCAAACTCATACAAATCTCGGCTAGCCTTTAGTTTTTGAGCATCAAACAAACCAGGATTCAGCTGCAAACGCGCCATCGCTTTAGGCTTCATGCTGTTCAAAAACATGCGGGTATACACCAAACGGTTAAAGCCTTCTCCAATGGCGCGGCCACTGGCGGCGAGGTCCAAGGGCGAGCAAACTGAGGCCACGGCAGACACCGTTAGCGCGGCTGTCTCCCCCGCCTCTTGTGCCCAGCGCATCAACGCGTTGCCGCCCAATGAAATGCCCACGGCCAACATTGGACCGCCACCAGTCTGCTCGTGGGCGGCACGTAATTTACCCAGCATCCAGCCAATTTCTTCGTAATCGCCGGAGTGGTAAGCGCGTGGCGCGCGGTTGATCTCGCCACTGCAGCCCCGAAAATGCGGCACCGCGTAAGCCCATCCGCGATGCTGCGCGACTTTCGCAAAAGCCAACGCGTAATGGCTGCCTGATGAGCCTTCCAAGCCGTGAAACAAGACAAGTAAGGGTTTTTTACTGGAACTTTGAACCGGCTTTATAACTGCTGGCGATGTTTTGGCATAGTCAACATCAATAAAATCTTGGTCTGGCGTGGTCCAGCGTACCCGCTCATACATCGGGGGACCAGTTGTCAACGAGCGCACACTGACGACTGCTGGCCAAATCGTTTGCAAGTTACCGCCAGGAAGCCAATTTGGTGCTACATATTTCATAGCTAATTATATAATTAAGAAGCCGGTCATAGCGAAATATAGGGTTATTTTAGAGGATCAAAAGCATTTTCACTGCTTTAAAAGCTTTCAAAGTTATTTTGACCCACTTTGCAAAGACTTGAATTTTCCGTTCAAAAGTCACCATTTTGTAGCTTCTTTTGTGCTACTGTACCGTTTTTGACGACTCTAATGCGCATTCAAGTCAACCAAAGGAACATCTATGAAACGCTGGCTACTTATTATTTCTGCTTTGATCACATCTGCCGCTTTGACCGGTTGTGGTTATAACGACTTTCAATCTTTGGACGAATCCTCCAAAAGCGCGTGGAGCGAGGTGTTGAACCAATATCAGCGACGCGCTGATTTAGTACCCAACATCGTCGCCACCGTCAAAGGCGAGGCTAATTTTGAACAAGAAACGCTGACCAAAGTGATTGAAGCACGCTCTAGAGCAACTGCAATCCAAGTCACCCCGGAGATGCTGAACAACCCCGAGGCGATGAAGAAATTTCAAGCTGCGCAAGGCGAGTTGGGTGGTGCGCTTTCTCGCTTGATGGCGGTGAGCGAGGCTTACCCCAACCTCAAGTCCAACCAAGGTTTTAGCGACCTGCGCGTGCAGTTAGAGGGCACAGAGAACCGCATCACCGTGGCGCGCAACCGTTACATCAAAACGATTCAAGAGTACAACGTCTTGTCGCGCAGCTTTCCAAGCAACCTCACAGCCATGGTTTTTGGTTACAAGCCAAAAGCTTCGTTTGCTGTTGAAAACGAAGCCACAATTTCCAAGCCGCCAACAGTTGATTTTGGTAAAAAATAAACCACCACTTCTTTAACTTGCCTTTGATGAATCTTTTGCGGCGCACCTATCGTCAACTGACAGCAACAGCATGCTTAGCCTTGGCTGGCATGCTTGTTGTGCTTTTCGCACCGTTCACAAATTTGGCGTTTGCACAAGATGTTCAGCCCGTTCCAGCGCTGACAGCGCATGTGATCGATAAGACAGGTACGCTGGATTCAGCGCAGACAGCTGCTCTTGAAGCCAAACTCGTCGCTTTAGAGGCAGCCAAAGGCTCGCAAGTGGTGGTGCTGATGGTGCCAACCGTGCAGCCCGAGGATATTTCAAGTTACGCCAACCGTGTCGCTAATATCTGGAAAATTGGTCGTAAAGATGTGGGCGACGGTGTGTTACTGGTCGTTGCCAAACAAGACCGTAAGTTGCGCATTGAAGTAGCTAAAACACTGGAAGGTGCGATTCCTGATTTAGCTGCCAAGCGTATCATCGACCAAGCCATCACGCCCAGCTTTAAAGCCGGTGACTACGCCGGCGGCTTATCTGCTGGCGTGGATCAAATCGCAGCGCGCATCAAAGGTGAGGCTTTGCCAGAAGTTACTTCTAATAGCGGCGCTCAGTCTAACTTTGACTTTAATTGGATGGACATTGCCATTTTCTTGTTCTTTGCCGTACCCATTGGCGGCGCCATGGCCAAAAGCATTTTTGGGCAAAAATTAGGTTCTTTGGTTACCGGCGGTGCGGTGGGTACACTGGCCTTTTTTCTGACAACCAGCTTGATCGTCTCGGGGTTGGCGGGCGTATTAGCGCTACTTTTTGCGCTCTTTTCTTCTGGTATTTCTTCCGGCGGTCCACGAGGACGCGGTGGCTTTGGGGGCGGAGGATTTGGAGGAGGTGGCGGCGGTTTCGGTGGCGGAGGCGAGGGCGGGTTCAGAGCGAGGCATGGCGG
>CBDUEA010000014.1:0-11679 GCA_965365965.1 uncultured Polaromonas sp.
CCGCTGGCCAGACGCGCGGGCGTGACCTGCGCGGCGAGTGCGAAAGAGGCGTCAGTCATCATCTCGGCCTCCACCGTACGCGCGCCTGTGGCGGCGACGCCCCAACCAATGCCCGGGAAGACGAAGGTGTTGTTGCCCTGACCGATGATGTGTTGCTTGTCTTTCCAGCTCACGGGCGCGAAGGGGCTGCCGGTCGCCATCCAGACCTGGCCATCCGTCCACGCAATGGCGTCTTCCGGCATGATTTCTGTCAGGTTGGTGGGGTTGGACAGTGCAATCACCCACCCGGTTGACTACAAAGGCCTTGATCGCCGCCGCATTTTTTTGCACCGCTTCAATGATTTTTTGGTCAAACTGGCCGCCTTGGCCAGACAAGCCCAGCAGCACGGTGACTTTGGCGTTGTTGACGGTTTCCAATAGATTGGGGTTGTGGCTGGCAAACTCCCACGCGGCCAAGTCGCTGCGCTTGTGGGTGAATTCTTTTTTGTAGTCTTCTAGGCCTTCACGGTCGTCCAAGATCAAGCCGCGTGAATCGAGCACATAGATGCGTTTGCGTGCATCTTCTGCGCTCATACCCAAGCGGATCAAGCCATTGCGCACTTGCATGGCCACACCGACGCCACCTGCACCTGCGCCGCTGACCAAAAACACCTGTTCTTTGAGTGTTTTACCCTGCTCAGTCGCCGCCAGCAAACCGGCCAAAGCCATGGCACCGGTGCCCTGAATGTCGTCGTTGAAGCTGGGCACTTTTTCGCGGTAACGCGTCAGCGCATCAAACGCGGTGGATTTGCTCAAATCTTCCCACTGCAGCAGCGCGTTCGGGAAGCGCTTGCTCCACGCCTCGATGAAGGCGTCGACCATTTCAAAATACTTCGCACCGCGCACGCGGGCTTGGCGCACGCCGAGGTAGAACGGGTCTTCCAACAGTTTTTTGTTGTCGGTACCAAAGTCCAACACCACCGGCAAGCTGCGTGCGGGGTCGATGCCTGCGGTGAGCGAGTACAAGCTGAGCTTGCCCATGCAGATGGCGATGCCGCCAAAGCCTTGGTCGCCAATGCCCAAAATGCCTTCTGAGTCGGTGACAACGGCTAAATCTGTGTCGCTGAAACCCGCCAAAATGCTGTCTAGATTTTTGTAGTTGTCCTGCGTTACCACCAAACCACGCGGCGCGCGGTAGATGTTGCTGAATTCCTCAATCGCCAAACCCACGGTGGGGGTGTAGACGATGGGCAACATCTCTTCCAGGTGCGCCAAGATGAGCGCATAAAACTCGGTGCGGCTGTATTCTTGCAGGCCACGCAAGAAGATGTATTTGTTCAGCGGCGAGGCGTGTTTGGAAAACTGTGCGTAAGAACGGGCGATTTGCTCGTCAAGCGTCTCAATGCGTTGAGGCAGGCGGCCTTCAAGGCCAAAAGCATGGCGCTCGGCTTGGGTAAAGGCCGTGCCTTTGTTCAAATACGGGTTTTCCAAGAGGGCGCGACCCCGGATTTTGATTTTGAGGGTTTGAGGTTTTGCAGGTTGGGTCATGTCTTGTCTCTTTATGAATGTCGTTAAATTGTATACAGTTTTAACCGCAACTGGCAAGCTTTAGCTCAGCCTCTGTATGCGCCTTCTCTTTACGGTGAATTCACTGGGGATTGCGCGGTATTCTTGTTGAAGGCTCATAATGAACTGAGTAAATCCTTATTTGTAATGCAACGACGGCCATCAGGAGCCACCTATGAATGACAGTACCAACCTAACCCTTCTCGAACAAGCCGCCTACCAAGACTTAGACGAGCAACTGGCCTTGTTGGCTAAAAACAAAGCGGCTTGGGTGAAAACCACGGTGGCGGATCGGATCGCGCTCCTGGCGGAGGTTAAGGAGCGTTTATTGCCCGTGTCTGAAGCGTGGGCGACGACGGCGGCCAGCAAAAAAGGCATTGCGGATGGTTCGCCACTGGTTGGCGAAGAGTGGCTGTCTGGCCCTTATTCTGTGATGAGCTATTGCAACCAAATGATGGCGACACTGTCACAAGTGGTTGGCAGCAAGCATTTAGACAGTGTGCCGGTGCGCGAACTGCCCAATGGTCAAATCGCCGCTCGCGTTTTGCCGCATTCGATTTGGGACCGTTTGCTGCTCAGCGGTGTCACCGCCGATGTGTGGATGGCGCCGGGTGTCACACGCGAGAATTTAGCGCAGAACACCGCGTCGACTTATGATTCAAACAGCAGCATGCATAAGCAGGGCAAGGTCGCTTTGGTGCTGGGCGCTGGCAACATCGCCTCCATTGCGCCATTGGACGTGTTTCAAAAGCTGTTTTCAGAAAACCAAGTGGTGATGCTGAAAATGAACCCTGTGAATGAGTATTTGATCGCGTTTTTGGAGCCGGCGCTCAAACCCTTCATAGACCGTGGTTTTTTGCGCATCGTGCGTGGTGATGCGGCTGTGGGCGGCTACTTATGCAAGCACCCTTTGGTTGAGGAAATCCACATCACCGGCTCAGGCGCAGCCTACGACAGCATCGTTTGGGGCCCGGGCAGTCTTGGCGTCGAGAACAAAAAGGCCGGCACCCCCGTCAACAAGCGGCCTGTCACCGCCGAGCTGGGCGCCGTTTGCCCGACTATCGTGGTGCCAGGGCCGTGGTCTGCAGCGGATATCAACTTTCAAGCGCAGCAGGTGGCGACACAAAAGCTGCACAACTCAGGCTTCAACTGCATCGCTTGCCAAGTGCTGATTGTGCCCAAAGATTGGGCGCAGAAAACTCCTTTTGTGACGCAACTAGAGCGCACACTGGCCACCTCTGAAGCGCGCGCCTTGTATTACCCCGGCGCCACAGAACGGCTGGCCAGCTTCGTCAGCCACATTCCTAACGCCAAGGCCGTACCCCGAGCAGGCGCCAAGCCTGTGATGATCGCCCCCTTTGAGGCTGCTAAGAATGCTTACGCAGAGTCTGTCGAGGTGTTTGCACCCGCGCTGAGCTTGACGGAGCTCGCCGGCAGCGACCCTGAGCAGTTCCTCAAAGACGCGATTGCTTATGCCAACAAGCAGCTTTACGGCACGCTGGGGGCCAACATTGTGATTCACCCCAAAACCATCGCCAGCATCAGCCGTGAGCGCTTTGAGACGATCATTGCCGATTTGCACTACGGCACGATTGCCATCAATGCCTGGTCCGGTTTGGGCTTTTTAACAGCGCAAGCGCCTTGGGGGGCTTTTCCTGGGCACACGGCGCAAGACGCGCAAAGTGGCATGGGCTTTGTACACAACAGCATGCTGTTTGACAAGCCGCAAAGAACAGTGGTGGAAGCGCCTTTCAAGCCCTTTCCTCGCAACTTGTTGAGCTTGTCGTTTACCTTGCTACCCAAACCACCGTGGTTCATCACCAACCGCAAGGGCGATGTATTGGGGCGTTTGCTGGTGAATTTTCAATACAAGCCCAGCTTTTTGAAGATTCCGCGTATTTTTATCAACGCCTTGCTGGGTTAGCGATAACGCAAATTGCGCTCAAAAACCGCATTCACCACTGCACCAGCACCCGTCCGCCCACCACTTTGGCCGGGTATTGCAGTAGTGGGTTGCCACCGGCTTTGAGGCAAGCGCCGGTTTTGACATCAAAGGTCCACTGGTGTTTAGGGCAGGTTAAAGTGCAGTCGTCCAGCGCAGACAGCGGGATGTCAGTGCGTTGGTGGGTGCAACGGCTGTCGAAGACCATGAATTCGTCACCCTCACGCGAGATGAACAAGCCTTTGCCGTGGCTGTCGACACGGGTGGTTTGACCGTCCGCCAAGGCGCTGGTGGTCATGACATCGTGCCATGTGCCTGCGTCGTCAATATCGTCTGCAGAGGCTGTTGCCGTTGCCACGTTAGCTGATGGCGTGGATGCGCCTGCCTCAGCCCCCTCTTTGCCCGCCAGCTGTGCTTGCATGTCTGCGGGGTCAAAGCCGGGCATGTTCATGCTCAAAATGATGTTGGTTGCCCAGATGATTTTGGTCAGACCTAAGGTGGGGAAAGCCATCAGCAAAGCGTCAATCACCTCAACCGGGCTACAGCCATCGCGCAATGCGCGTTTCAAATACTGCTTGAAGCCTGCTTCAGTTTGCGCATCGACCTTGGTGATGACCGAGATCAAATTCCGCGTTTTCGGGTCGAGGTGTTTGCCAGCGTCTTTGAGAAAGGCAAAGTAGTGGGTCATCGCCTCGGGGCGGGCGGCGACGAGAAAGTCGAGGGCATCACTCATGGCTGGTCGTTTTTTAAGAGGGTACAGTCAATTAAACGCTACTATTAAAGTAGCAAACTATTGAACAAATACGCCGGCTAGCGCGAATTTAAGCCTTCAAAACAGGTTTTGATGACCAAATCGATGATTTCTGCATCGGTATGCATGCCGCTCATTCGTAAGAACTCCAAAACGGGGTCACAAGCGCGGGCGTACAAGGTGTACAAAATCGAGATGGCAGGGAGTTGCGGGTTCAAGCTGCCGTTGGCTTGGGCCGCGTTGATCCAAGTGCCCAAGTACTCGCTGGACTCCATCAAACCGTCCATATAGGCTTTGTTGGCCATCAAGGTCATGCGCAGGGTGGAGTTTTGGCTTGGCAATGAAGGCATTTCACCCGCCAGTTTGAGCTCCATCATCCAGCGTGCTGTGGCGCGCAGATTGTCTTGCGGCGCGGCGTCTGCCGGCAAACTGGCCAAAAACGCTTGTGCACGCTGCATGATGTGCACCATGGCGGCAGCGGCGAGGTCTTCTTTGCTCGAAAAATGCTTGTACAAGCTGGCTTTGGCAATGCCAACATTGGCGGCCACTTCGTCGACCGTCATCGCGTCAAAGCCTTTTTCAGCCAGCAAGCGGTTGACGGTTTGAACAATGGCGTCCTCGCGCGCTTTGTGCATTTGCACTTTGAACGACATTTTGGGTGGACTGGCCGACTTGCTCACATTGGCTGTTGCAGCATTGGCGGCGGTTTGCTTAGCAACCGGTTTGGAGGCGAGTGGAATGGACTTCATAGCCTAATTGTAGCCTCATCAGTCGCAATATGGAATATAAGTCTATTTCATGACGCAGGCGGATACCATGCGAGCGCCTGATGCAGTCGCACGACCTCGCCCACGATGATCAAACAGGGGGACCGCAGGCCGCTGGCCATGACTTTGGCTGGCAAGTCCAACAAGGTGCCGGTGACCACTTTTTGCGTCGCAATCGTGCCGTCTTGCACGATGGCAATGGGTAAATCAGGTGCCGCGCCATGGTTGATGAGCTGCTGGCAAATGTCCGTCAAGCCCGACAAGCCCATGTAAATCACCACGGTTTGGCGGGGGCGGATCAGCGCTGGCCAGTCCAAGTCAGACACAACACCGGGTGCGTTACTGCCCGCGGGGCGCTCCTTCAAATGGCCGGTCACAAACAAGCAGGTTTGCGCGTAGTCGCGGTGCGTCAGTGGGATGCCAGCGTAGGTCGAGACGCCGCAAGCCGCCGTCACACCGGGCACGACTTCAAAAGCAATGCCTGCAGCCGACAAGGTTTGCAGCTCTTCGCCGCCGCGCCCAAAAATGAAAGGGTCACCGCCTTTGAGACGAACGACTTGCTTACCCTCTTGCGCCAAGCGTACAAGGAGGGCGTTGATTTGCTCTTGTCGGAAAGTGTGCTCGTTGCGGCGCTTGCCCGCATATATACGCTCTGCCTTGGGGGATACGAAGTCCAACACTTCTTGCGAGACCAAGTGGTCGTACACCACCACCTCAGCTTTGCCAAGCAGGCGGACGGCGCGCAGCGTCAGCAATTCCGGGTCGCCAGGGCCTGCGCCGACGAGATAGACCCGTCCAGCAGGCACTGGCTTGGAGAAAGTCGAGGGTGTAGTCACAGAATTTAAATTCAAAAGTTGTTCGAAAATTGCGTGAGAAACGCATTTAAAAGCGGCAAAGTGCGCGCTATAGGTGTATCGTACAGCTTAGAAACATTACTTTTAGCCATATACACATATCATCATGCTCTACAAATTCAAATCAAAAGTTACCGGCGACCTGATCATGCTTGAGATCCACGGTCGGCTCATTTTGCAAATCATTGGCAAAGACGCTACAGGTGCCGGCGTGATTTTGGCAGAGGATATTCCTGCAGCCATCACCGCGCTAAAAGAAGCGGTTGCCCAAGATGAAGCGGCCCTGCAAGCGAATAAAGACAAGACAGACACGGCCGCCGAGCGATCAGAAGCTGACCATGTGCATCTACGCCAACGCGTGCAGCCCTTTTTGCAACTGCTCAAAGAGTGCCTTGCGGCGAAAGCGTCGATTGTTTGGGGCGTTTAATCTCTGACGTTTCGGGCGCGGTTAATCGACCTTGGCACCAGACACTTTGACAACTTGTGCCCATTTTTTGATCTCTGCATTGATCATTTTTGCAAAATCCTGCGGGCTGTTGCCGCCCGGGATAGCGCCTTGGGCCAATAGTTTTTCTTTCACAGCGGGTGAACCGAGCGATTTAGCCACTTCTTGCTGAATACGGTTGACGATGTCGGGTGGTGTACCCGCTGGCGCCAGTAAGCCAAACCAGCTGCTGGCTTCATAACCTTTCAAGCCACTCGCCTGCTCAATCGTAGGCACATCCGGCAAAACCGCTGAGCGTTGCGCACTGGTCACAGCCAAAGCCTTGAGTTTGCCACCTTTAATTTGTGGCAAGGCGCTGGGTAGGTTGTCAAACATCACATCCATCGTTCCGCCGACCATATCCAACAAAGCAGGACCGGAACCCCGGTAGGGGAAATGGACCATATAGGTACCACTCATGCTTTTGAACAATTCACCTGCCAGATGGATGGAAGTGCCATTGCCGCTGGACGCCATGTTCAGCTTGCCGGGGTTGGCTTTGGCGTATTTGATGAAATCTGCCACGTTGTTGATGCCCAACGCCTTGGCTTTTTCGGTGTTCATCACCATCACATTGGGCACACCAGCGACCAAGGAAATTGGAGCAAAGTCTTTGACCGGGTCAAACGGCATTTTGTCGTACAACGCGACGTTGATACCATGCGTACCCACCGTGCCCATGAGCAGGGTATAGCCGTCGGCTGGTGCTTTGGCGACCGCATCAGCCCCCACATTGCCACCCGCTCCAGTTTTGTTTTCAACGATAAAGGATTGCCCAAAGGCCTTGGACAACTCAGGCGCCATCGCACGGGCCAGCAAATCAGTGGTGCCACCAGGCGCGAAAGGCACCACAATTTTGACTGGTTTTGTCGGCCAAGTCGTCTGAGAATAAGCATAGTTAGCTATTAAACTTGAAGCAGCGATGGCTGCCAAACCAGTCAATTTCAAAACATTGCGTCGAGATGCTCTTGTAATCAATGCCATGATTCTGTCTCCCTGATGTGAATAAAAACCTTAAGAACCATCGTACTAGCAAATGGTCAAAATTGCCCAAAAAAAAGACCGCGATCAGCGGTCTTCTTCTTAGCTCAACATACGATCAATCAGCCTTAATCGGCATAAACGCCAGCAGCCTTGATGATGGGGCCCCACTTGCCAATTTCAGACATGACAAACTTCTTATGCTCGGCAGGCTCCATGCGCTTGTCCGTCACAACCACGGCACCCAAGCCCTCTTCTTTCTTGATGAAATCAGGATCTTTTAACGCTACTTTCAAAGCTGCATTGAGTTTGGCAATCGCATCAGCAGGCGTCCCTTTTGGTGCGTACAAACCGTGCCAAATCGTCACTTCAAAGCCTTTGAGTCCAGACTCTTGCAGTGTAGGGATGTCTTTCAGTGCTGGTGTGGTCAAGCGCTTGGCCGTCGTCACACCAAATGCCTTGACTTTTTTGCCTTCAATTTGCTGTGTGGTGTTGGTGCTTTGGTCACACATCAGGTCAATTTGACCACCAATCAAATCGGTCATAGCTGGTGCAGTACCTTTGTACGGCACGGTTGTCATGTCCATTTGCAACGCATTTTGAAACAACAAACCGCACAGGTGCGAGGCGGAACCAATACCCGCGTTACCCAAGTTGATTTTGCCTTTGTTGGCGTTTAGCCAGACGGTAAATTCTTTGTAGTTATTGGCAGGCATCGTTGGCTTGGCAATCACGGTCATGGGCACATCATTGACCAAACCCAAGTATTCGAAATCGCTTTCTACTTTAAAAGGCAGGTTACGCACCAAACCTGGCATGGTGGCCATGCCGATGTGATGCAACAACAAGGTGTGACCATCAGCAGTGGCTTTGGCAACTTTGTTCGCACCAATAGAACCACCTGCACCAGCCGCGTTTTCTATCACAATGCTGATGCCGCCCAAAGGCTTGCGCATAGCCTCAGCCAAATCGCGGGCAACGCGGTCGGTCGGTCCGCCTGCCGCGAAGGGCACAACGATCGTGATGATCTTGTCTTTCAGTGGGAAGTCAGCGGCATAAGTACTCAGACTCGCACCCATCAAAGAGGCACAAGCTAGGCTAATGGCAAGTAGTTTTTTCATTCAATATCCTAAAATAAAAGGGGAAGCATGACAAAAGTTTGTACTGAGGGCGCTCGAAGTAGAGCAAGCAGTATGACTTTGAACGCAGTTATAGAAGATAACGGAGCACGCACCTCGTCGAACCCCGTAAAAACCCTTGATTGTAGGGGAAAGCCTTCTTAAACATCGTCCTTTTAGAGCCGAATTCATACAAAAGCTTCTGAACTTGATCTACGCTACTTTTATTTATAGCTTCGCGCGTCTTCAATCACTTTGCCATCATTGGGCAAACTGCCCGGAAAAACCAGCTCCACACCACAACGCAGTTTGGTCACATCACGAATGGCTTCGCCAACTTTTGTCGCCAGCGCGTCTGGGCCGCTGCACGCTGTTTCGACTTTCAAAGTCATGACATCATTGGCCATTTCACCGGTCACCACCAAGCGTGCTTTCATCACTTCAGGGAAGCGTTTAACAATCGTGTCGATTTGGCTTGGATGCACAAACATGCCTCGAATTTTAGTGGTTTGGTCGGCGCGACCCATCCAGCCCTTGATGCGTGTGTTGGTGCGACCACTCGGGCAAGTGCCAGGCAAAACAGCCGACAAATCACCCGTACCAAAACGAATCAAAGGGTAGGCTGGATTCAAAGTCGTCACGACCAACTCACCCACCTCGCCTTCGGGCACTGGGTCACCTGTGCCAGGGCGCACAATCTCAACAATCACGCCTTCATCAAGCACCAAGCCTTCGCGGGCAGAGGTCTCGTATGCAATCAAACCAAGATCCGCTGTGGCGTAGCACTGGTAAGCGGCCACACCGCGCTCAGCAAACCAATCGCGCAAGCTCGGAGGGCAGGCTTCACCTGAAACCAAGGCTTTGCTCAGGCTGGGCAAGGCCATGCCCATTTCAGCTGACTTCTCAAGAATTATTTTCAAAAAGCTGGGTGTACCGGCATAACCTGCTGGTTTAAGCTCTGTCATCACCTGCACTTGCTGCTCAGTTTGACCCGTACCTGCAGGGAAAACAGTGCAACCTAAAGCATGTGCGCCCGACTCCATCATGGCGCCTGCCGGTGTGAAGTGGTAACTAAAGGCGTTGTGTACCAAATCACCAGCACGAAAACCAGCGGCCGACAACGCGCGAGCAAGTCGCCAGTAGTCTGTGCCCGCACCTTCAGGCTCATAAATGGTGCCTGGACTGGCAAAAACCCGTAACATGTTGGCGCCAAACTTCAGGCTACTGAAACCACCGAAGACATCCGCAGACGGATTCTGAGTTGCACGAGCAGCTTTTTGTCGCTCTAACAATTCTGATTTGCGTGTCACCGGCAACTGCGCCAACGCTTGACGATTCGTGACTTTAAATGCATCAACATCTTTGAAGATGTCTGCAAAAGCCGAAGTGGCTTGTTGCGCATGTTTGATTTGCTGCGGCAGCGCTAGAAAATGTGCGTGCTCGCGTGTGGAAGCATCCCGTGTTTCTAATGCACTTAGCGTTTTGTAAAAGTCTGTCATGGTGTCTGGTGGTTAAATCGTCAGCGCTTTGGTTGGTGGGATGACTGCGACATGCGGCCTTGGCAATGGCATCAAGCCAGCCAGCGTTTTCTGCGTTTGTAGCTCTTCACATCCTTGAAGCTCTTGCGTTCACCACCCCCCATGCCAAGGTAGAACTCCTTGACGTCTTCGTTATTGGCCAAGTCGCTGGCGACACCGTCCATCACGACGCGGCCGGACTCCATGATGTAGCCATAGTCGGCGTATTTGAGCGCCATATTGGTGTTTTGTTCGGCGATCAAAAAAGTGACTTTTTCACGCGTGTTGAGGTCTTTCACGATCTCAAACACTTCTTCGACGATTTGCGGTGCCAAACCCATGGAAGGTTCATCCAGCAACACCATGCTGGGATTCGCCATCAGGGCACGACCAATCGCGCACATTTGCTGCTCGCCGCCCGAGGTGTAGGCGGCTTGGCTGGTGCGACGCGTTTTGAGACGAGGGAAATAGTTATAAACTTTTTCCAAATTGGCGGCAATTTCACCCTTGTCTTTGCGGGTGTAACTACCAGTCAACAGATTCTCTTCAATCGTCAGGTGCGCGAAGCAGTGACGACCCTCCATCACTTGCACCACGCCGCGCTGCACCAGGTCAGCTGGGGAGAGATTCTCGATGCGCTCGCCACGCAGTTCGATGGAGCCCTTGGTGACCTCGCCGCGCTCGCCACGCAACAAGTTGGAAATGGCGCGCAAGGTGGTGGTTTTGCCCGCACCATTGCCGCCCAGAATAGCCACGATCTTGCCTTCAGGCACGTTCAGGGAAACCCCCTTCAGCACCAAGATGACGTGGTTGTAAATGACTTCGATGCCATTGACGTTGAGAACGATGTTTGGAGTGCTCATGATGATTATGTGGTAACCAGCCGAAAGCGCCGCGTGGCTGTCGTTTCGACTGGGGGTTCGTTAGAACTTCCAGCACCCGCCCCACCTGCGCCCGTGCGCTTAGGTGGTGGACTGGGTGTCGATCAGGACTGGCAATCCGCCGGTGTACGGCGTGTCATTTTTTTATCGGCCAAATACTTGTCTGCACCAGCTTTGACCATGGGCTTCAGGATCTGCTCATCCGCCTGATACCAGTCGGAAGACATGGCCCACTTCTTGCCATCCCAAGTCTGTACACGTGCCCAAGTTGAACCCATGTGGTCCGAGCAAGAGGTGGATAACGGACGCATGATGCCGGCAAAACCCATCGCATCGAGCTTCTTCTGATCCAATGCCAGGTTCTCCAGACCCCAACGCACTTGCTCGCCGGTCATGACTTTGCCTTTGCCAAAGCGCTCTTGAGCACGCCGCACGGCTTCGATACTCAGCATTTGGATGATCACGCCGCGTGTGTACAAGACTGATCCCACCTCGTCTTTAGGCCCAGTGCCTTGACCTTTGTCGTGGACAAGTTTCAGAATGTCCTGAATCACTTTAGGCTGTTGGCCTGAAGTATTGAGCGCAAGCGCGTTGTAACCTTTGGCACCTTCACCAACGTCTTTCACATCAGGCTCAGCGCCGGCCCACCACACACCATACATTTTTTCACGTGGGTAACCGGTAGCCTGTGCTTCTTTGAGCGCGGTAGAATTCATCACACCCCAGCCCCACAACATCACGTAGTCTGGCTTGCTCTGGCGCACCTGCAACCAAGCTGATTTTTGCTCAACACCAGGCGCAGTGACAGGAATCAACTGCAGATCGAAACCATGCATTCT
>CBDUEA010000015.1:0-11655 GCA_965365965.1 uncultured Polaromonas sp.
GCTGATTTAGACGATAGAAGGGTCTAAAAACTGACAAAATGGTGTCTATGCTGCCCGTACTCCACATTCAAGAGTCTGAAGTCACCGTCACCGCTATTCGGGCACAGGGCGCGGGGGGCCAGAATGTGAACAAGGTCTCGAGCGCGATTCATCTGCGCTTTGACATTGGGGCGTCTAGCCTGCCTGAGGATGTAAAAGAGCGGCTGCTGGCAATGCATGACAGCCGCATCACCAAGGCGGGTGAGCTGGTGATCAAAGCGCAGCAGCACCGCACACAGGACATGAACCGACTCGACGCGATGCTGCGGGTGCATGAGCTGATCAACAGCGTGGCGCTGCCGCCCAAGCTGCGCAAGGCGACGAAGCCGACGTTTGGGTCTAAACAAAAGCGCTTAGAGTCTAAGAGTTTGCGCTCTGGCACCAAAGCTTTGAGAGCGCGGGTAAACCCAGAATAATTTCAGGGTGATAAAGGCATAATTTGATGATCGATATGTGCAAAGGACAGCAAAATATACTGATAAATTGATTTAGGTGGTGAATATTACCAAAAAATACTTAGTATGCTATTATTTTAGTAGCAAACTATGTATATATTTTGTCAACTATCATTCAGAATGCGGTCTAAAATACTCATCAGCTACAGCGACAATTCAACTCAGACCTTCCCATCATGGCCACTACACCTAGCCCAAAGCCGCGCAAAAGCGTCATGACTCGTTTTTTAGAAAACGGTCGGATGATCACTGGTTTGGGTATTATTTTCTTGTTTGCGCCTTGGTATATGGAGAGTTCGGACGAGCTCAAGACCCTTGGCGATAGCTTGCATGCAGCCGGTTGGCCAGTTTTAGGGATTGGTCTGTTGGTGCTGCTGCTTTACTTTTTCATGCACAAGAAAATCGATTTTGACAAACCTGCAAAACGCGCCTTCTCTTCCAAAATTGCGGATGGTGCTGCGCCTCAAACACAAGTCAACTCTTTTGTACCCGTCACACCTTTAAAAAAATGGAGTGCTGGCGTGTTTACTGCCATTGAGTGGCGACGCTTTGAAGCGGTGTGCAAAACTTTGTTCGGTCAAGCCGGGTTTGTGACGCGGCTGCAATCGCACGGCCCTGATGGCGGGGCAGACATTTGGTTGCACTCTGCTCACGTCAAGCAGCCAGACATCGATTGGGTAACCAGCCATGCAGATGAGCAAGGCCCCGTGTCGGTGGTGCACTGCAAGCACTGGCAAAGTGTGCCGGTGACCGACCAGCAGCTGCGCTCATTTCACGAGGTCATGAGAGCACACTCGGTTCAACGGGGCACCTACGTGACCACGGCCAGCTTCAGCCCTGAGGCGCTGCGCTTTGCGGCAGAGAACAACATCAATGCGATGAATGGTGCGAAGTTGCTGGAGTTGATTGCCACGCGCACGCCAGAACAGCAGCAAGCCTTATTAGACATCGCCTTTGAGGGTGATTACGCACGCCCAACCTGCGCCCACTGCGACATAAAAATGGTGCGCCGAGCAAGCGTCAAAACCCGCGTCCCGTTTTGGGGCTGCAGCAACTTCCCAGAGTGCAAAAACACCATGCCATTGGCGAATACAGGCTAAATGGGGTAAGTGGAATCAATAGAGGAAGTTTATCGTGGCTGTTGTCTCAAAACCCGCTGATATTATTGACTTTTGGTTTCAAGAACTTGGCAATACTGAGCGGTTTGCAAAAAATGCAGACTTGGACAACACCATTCGCCAGCGCTTTGCGGCCACACTGTTAGCCGCAGCGCGCGGAGAATTGGCTGAATGGCGCAGCACGGTAATGGGTCGATTGGCTGAAATCATCGTTTTGGACCAGTTTTCACGCAATATCTACCGCGACGACCCGCGCGCTTTTGCCCAAGACCCGCAAGCGTTGACTTTGGCGCAGGAGCTTTTGACCCAACTGCACCATAAGACTGTCAGTGCCAATTCCCTCACCCTGGAACAACTTAGCTTTGCCTACTTGCCATTTATGCACAGCGAGTCTTTGCAGTTGCATAAAGTGGCTGTGCAGTTGTTTTCACTGCCGGGTCTTGAAAGCAATTTGTCGTTTGAGTTGAAGCACCAAGCCATCATCGCGCGTTTTGGCCGCTACCCGCACCGCAACGCGATTTTAGGACGCGTATCGACGCCAGAAGAGATCGAATTTTTGGAGCAACCGGGATCGGGTTTTTGAGCAGGTAGTGGCTTGCTAAGTGCTTATTTGAGCGTCCAGCGCTGTTTGAGTGACCACAAAAGTAGCAGCAAGACACCCAGTAGACCAACAAACTTGGCCAACGCAAACAAGGTCATGAAGACTGCAAATACGTAGCTTTGCCATGACCAGTTGGCGCTGATGGACTCGATCACCCACCAAGTAAACAAATTTTCTGCAATATCTGAAAAAACGGCCAGCGGCAGCGCCCAACCGAGTTTGTTCAGCACGCGGGAGCGCAGAGACTGCGCAGTGTCTCCTGCACGGCGCAGACGCGCAATTTGGGCAAAAGCGCGCACAACCAGCCAAGACAGCACATAGGCGTAGGTCACGATGAAGGCGCAGTCAAACAACAAGGCGGTTAGTGGTGCAGCATAGTGGAAGATGCCAGTTTGTAACGAGCTGTCACGCCACCACAGCAATTGCCAACTTGCGAAATTGGCGTCCTGCAGCAAGTACGCGGCAAAAGCGGGCAGCGAAAAGACCGATGAAAAGTCAGTGTTGCTGGGGTTGGTCAGAAAATGACCCAGCAAAAACAAAAACACAACTGACAATAGAAAAGCAAGCCAAAATGCGAGCCGATCATGTGGTTTAGCCCAAGCGGTATTGGCTGGAAAAGCTTGTGGCACGGCGACGCTGGGGTGCTCAACCGGGTGCATGGCAAAGGTCTGGCCATTGTCCAACGCAACCGCCGTGGTGCTGCGCACTTGCATACCAGTGAGTGCCCACATGGACTTTTCACGCAGTTGGCTGTGGATGACGGTGCGCGGTGTTGGAACTGGTTTGCCGGCTTTGCTGGCGTATAAATTTTGCAGTGCATCATGAACAGCGGCTTCTGTCGCGAGCGACCCGTTTGCATTTGCCATGCGCAAGCCGCATTGCACGGCTTCACTGACCATCCAACACAAAGCCTGATCAGAAATGGCGGTTTCCCCTTGGTTGAAACCCCCACCCACGTCGCCATGTGCACCGCGAAACCACAGTTGTTGAATTGTGGCCGGCGTACCATGTGCTGTTTTGTAAGGTGAGACACCACCAGCGTTGACGCTGGCATTGTTGTCTGTGTACAAGCGTGGCAAAAACTGAGCGCGATGCTCGTCCAAAGCCATGGCGTGGCGCACGTTGACGAAGCGCTTATTATGAATAGTCGGCTTGGCGGTTATTTTGAGGTTAAAAGGCCATAAGCCGACCGAGGCCACGGTATCCCAAACGCCAACAAACTGGATTTCAACGTAGCTGGCTTGCTCAGCCGCAAACAGTTGTGTGGTTTGTTGGGCGATGTCCTGCATCTGGTCACCATGTTTGTTGCGATCTGAAAAATACAGATGCAGCAAGGTTGGTAGCATGGACTGCATCTGCGGTGCCAAGATGCCAAACTGGTTGATCAGTCCCGCAAAACTGCGCGCTGTAAAAGCACCTCGCGAAAAGCCAAAAATAAAAATCTCGTCACCAATTTGGAAGTTTTGCATCAAAAACAAATAACACTGCGCCATGTTCTCAAAAATACCGCGACCAAAAGCCAAACTGGCTAGGCGCTCTGAAAATTGCTTGATGCTGTCTACAAAAGTGACGCCTGGCAGTTCGCCAGCATTGCCCACACCTGGGTCGTAAAATACGATGCGCGATGCATCCGGGGTGGACTGCGCCAACAGTTGGACAAACTTGACGACGTTGGTGTCTCGCTTGCCGCCTGTGAGGTTGTTGTTGGTGCCATCACAACAAATTACCAACTGTCTGGGCAGTCTTTGATCGTTTGAATTTGTGGTCATAACGTAAGCCTTTTGGCTGATGCTTGCATACACACTTTAAGCTCATTTGCACAACAATGCATAGTCTTGTTGTTCATTCGCACATCTTAGGCGGTGGTTTGACCAACCTCATAGACGCAAAGCGACTTCACACCTAGAATAAATAAGTAATTAACATATTTTTAATGAGATACAAATGCTGCTTTGATGCTCGCGGCATTCATTTTGAAAAATAGAACAGGAACTATGAACTTTATCGTTGTCGGCGCTGGCGCAGTAGGCAGTTACATAGGTGGGCGTTTGGCAGCTGCTGGCGAGAAGGTTAGCTTGGTTGGCAGACTGCGCACCATTGAACCCATCGCACAAGACGGCTTGACTGTCACCGATTTAGATGGTTTCAATGCACATGTGCCTGATGATCAGCTGCACTTAGCCACCAATTTGGCAGCTGCTTGGTATCAAATACAATCAAAAAATAAAACTGCAGCGACATCAAATCAAGCCACCATCGTCTTACTCTGCGTTAAAGGTGGCGCAACGGTAGCTGCGGCCAAAGATATTGCAAACCACTTGCCTGCTGGCACGCTGGTGGTATCGCTGCAAAACGGTGTCGACAATGTGGCACGAATTCAGCAAACAGCTCCGGATATGCAAGCGTTGGCGGGCATGGTGCCTTATAACGTGGTGATGAAAACACCGTCACATGTACACCGCGCCACCACGGGTCGCTTGCAAATCGCGCACAGTGAACCAAGTCATGAATCACCTGATGGTTCATCGGTTTCAGACGAGATTGCAAGGCGTTTCAATGCGGCAGGTTTATCCATGCGCGTGTCGACCGACATGCGTGCTGTGCAGTGGGGTAAATTGCTGTTGAATTTGAATAATCCGATCAATGCACTGTCGAGCCTGCCGCTGCGCGATCAATTGTTGAACAGGGATTTTCGTAAAGTCTTAGCAGCGCTGCAATTAGAAGCACTGGAAGTCATGACCCGTGCAGGTATTGAGCCTGTGCAATTGGCGGTAACCAAGCCAAAAGTACTGCCACGCGTCTTGAAATTGCCAACTTGGATTTTCAAACGCCTAGCATCACGCATGTTGCGCATGGATGCCAGTGCTCGATCATCCATGTGGGACGATGTACAACACAACCGCAGTACGGAGATTGACGATATGTGTGGGGCGGTGGTACGACTGGCCAGTCAACATCAAACCATTGCGCCGCGCAACGCAGCCTTGTGCACACTGATGGCTCAACACACCAAAGAGCAACACTGGACAGGCAAAGAGCTACGCAAAGCACTCAAGATTTAATATTTTACTGGGCTAGCTTTTGACCCGTTAACCTTTAGGAATACCTAGCAAAGCGTCTTTGAGCTTGTAATCAGCTGGTACTGAGCCAAGTCTGGAAAACCAATTCATTGATGAATATTGGGATTTTTCTCCACTCACTGGTGCCTTATGCGGTTCAATTGGCTTGGACTTCAGTAGGTGAGTTCTAAATTGACCACACGGTTTTCAGCGGCTAGCCACGTCTGACCAGTGATGCGCTCGCCATTGAACTCAGCATGAATAGGACGTAAACCAGATTGTTGGACGAGAATTTTGGAGCTGGATACACCCGCACCGACCGGTGGCACCCCTGGTGGAGGCGTTTGGCCATCAAAGTCCATCTTGTCGCGCTGCGCATCAAAATAGCCACGAGGGCGACTGAACGTCACCACCGATTGCGCTGATTTATCGGCTTCAGCCATGCGCTCTGCGCGCAGGTTGACGATGTTGCTTGAACGTGGAAAAGGACTGCGATAAACATGAGTCGTGCTGTAGCCGGAAGCGCTAATAACAAACTCATATGGTTCGGCCGCTTGTGCCGTGAAAGGTCCCCATTGACCATCTGCACCTACTTGTTTTTGATGCACGGGGCCACCTTTACGGGCACCTGTTCCACGATCAACGGCAAATATTTGCAGTGTGGCTTGAGGTACTGGTAAGTTATTGACACCGTTTCCGCTTGTGGGGTCACCCGATTTAACGCCCATACCTGTAATCTTGCCATTAAGGACAATGCTTGATTCAATTTCAATACCTATCATTTTCGGTGCGTGGCCTGTTATGAAGCTGTAAGCAGTTTTAAAAGCTGCTGGCGAGAAAGACGTCTCACGGTGGTCAATTTGGGGGATGACAATATTCATTGCACCTTTGAGTTCTGGACCTGCAAATGTGACATTGGTGGGTGTCCCTTTGGCACCAATCCACACACCATCTGGTTGGGCAAATTTGTCATTATTGTCAGAACGGATGGTGAGCCAGCGCACTGGGCCGATGACTTCGTCACCATTGCTGTTTTTGGGTGCATTCAAACCACTCAAAAATGGTCCCGTGCCAGAAAACTCGTTAGCCTCTCTAAATCCTTTGGTCGCCCACACGCCATGGTTGGGTGTGCCGCCCAATATCGCGTGCGACACAGTAGCTGTACCTCCCCCATTTTGAATATAGTTACGTACTGCATAGCCGCCACGAGAGTTCGCGAAAAGAACCACTTTGGCGGCACCGGTAGATTGGATAACTTTATCAACCTCGGCTTTCAAGTAAGCCATGTTCTCCGCTGAAGAGCTGCGACCAGGTTGAACCTTGCTGTCGTCATCTCGCGCCAGCGGATAAGGCACCTCAATGGCGTGCAAGCGACTACGTGGCCAGCCATTGGACTCAAAACGCCACAGTGTGGTTTGCCACAACGAAGCTGTGTCTCCATTGCCATGCACAAACACAATCGGTGGCGCCTCGGTTAGCGAAGGTACATTTAACATGCTGCTACAGGCAGACAGCATGGCTGCTGTGCAAGCTATCAGTGTTATCCATGCGCGTTTTGACACATGGCGAGAGAAAGCTTGCGGCATGCAAGATGAGTTCATAAAAATTCCTGTTAGGGGTTTGAAGGTTAATATGCAAGGTTGGAGAATATTTATTTATATCTTCCTACGCCGCGCAAATTGCACCACACGGACTTTCCCTAGCTTTTGACGAGCATGACAAAACATGGAGTCAGACAAATGCTCGTTTTTGTCAAGGTAACTTGACCTAATCGTTTAGAAGTAGCAACATAAACACATGAACCAACACATCCATCATTTCAGCGATTTATTTGCTCAATTGGGCTTGGCGCACGACGAATTAGGAATTCGTCATTTTTTAAAGTCGCACAGTCCCTTGCCGAATCACCTTCGCTTGGCAGATGCGCCATTTTGGACGCCCGCTCAATCTGCATTTTTACGCGAAGCAATTCTGCAAGATTCTGACTGGGCAGAATTGACAGATCAATTGAGCAATGCTTTACGAGAAACGCCACACAATTAAACATGCACTGGATTCAATAAAACATGAATGACTCGCTACATATCGTTTGTCCGCATTGTCATACCACCAACCGCGTAGTGACAAATCAAATGAACAGCGCACCCACCTGTGGTCAATGCAAGCAAGCTCTTTTTGATGGCCATCCCGTCAACCTCGATGAAGTTTCCTTCGACAAACATACCAGTCGGAACCAGATCCCTGTGTTAGTTGATTTTTGGGCACCTTGGTGCGGCCCTTGCCGGCAAATGGCTCCAGCTTACGAACAGGCATGCAAGCAACTTGAACCCAATGTACGTTTTATAAAGGTTGATACCGAAGCTGTGCCTTCATTGGGCGCTCGCTTCAATATTCGCAGCATCCCTACCCTCGCACTTTTTATCAATGGCCTTGAAGTAGCGCGTCAACCGGGAGCCATGGGAACAGCAGATATCGTGCGCTGGGTGAATCTAACTATCGCACAATCTGCTCGCTAAATAGTAGGCGACAAAATAAATCAGCCATTTATATCGACCAAAGGTTCACTCACACGCTGCTCCCAATTTACGCATCTTATCCAACCATTTTTGCGCATGTTTTGGAGTTAGCTTGTCAACCATACCAATCAGCGTTTCTGACACAGGTGAGATGCCTACAAACCCCAACACATTGCGTTCTAATGATTTGACACTGTGCGCACGAAAGTACCATCGGTACAAAAGTGCAGGCATGCCGATAGTGATCACCAAACGTGCAGATCGTCCAGTCAAAGCTTTCTTGCCCATCAGGTTTTTCCCATCAGTTTTGAAGGCAAAGCCTGGCCTCGCAATTTGCTCTAGAAAACCCTTCAGCAATGCAGGCATATCACCCAACCACATGGGGAAAAAAAGCACCAAATGTTGAGCCCATGCAATATCCTCTTGAGCTTGTTTGAGACTGTCAGGTAATTCACCAAGTTCCCAATCTTGCTGACTGCGCAAAAGAGGAAAGTCCAGCTGCGACACATGCACACGCCGCACCACGTGCCCTTCTTGTTCTGCACCGTCTGCATAAGAATCTGCGAGCGCATGGCAAAAGTGTTTACCTATCGGATCGGGGTGACCTTCAATCAATAAAATACGACAGCTGATCATGATCTTCTCCCAGTATTTTTGCCCCATAAGCCATTTAAAATGTATTACTTTGTGAACGTACTCACAAGTGAAGATTACTTTTGCTGACAATATGAAAACGATTGTTCCTATACTTTAAAAAATTACAAAGAATCAAAAATGATTAGACATTTCAAGCTTTTGAGTGTTTAATAAGGATAAGAAGGGGAGTAACTCCCTCTTTTGCGGGTTTAATTGTTCAAGAATAAGCCTGCAAAAGCGCTACAACAAGTCGTCATTACGAGGTTTTTTTGTTAAAACTTCCGGTTTGTTGGTCGTGCAGCCTTTGCATGATGAGCCAGACCTTCGATTGAAACCTAAACAGGTTTGGTCGAAGGTGCATCTTTCAAAACGATGCAAAAAGTGAGTTAATTCACTACCCTATCACCTCTCCAGTTCAGTTTCAAACTTATCGGAAGTCTGTGCGACAGACGACCAAGTCAAAACTTGAAATGTTATTGGGAGTGTCTTTATGGAATTTTTATCAACCCAGTGGTGGTCTGCATTACTCGCCATCATCTTGATTGACCTCGTGCTCGCTGGCGACAACGCGATTGTGATCGCCTTGGCAGCACGCAGCTTGCCCAAGCACTTGCAGAAAAAAGCGATTGCTTGGGGCACTGTAGGCGCTATTGGAGTGCGCTCTGTCATGACAGTAGGCGTCGTGTGGCTATTACAAATCCCTGGCCTCATGCTTGTTGGCGGTCTTGGCTTGCTCTGGATAGCTTACAAGCTATTGGCAGACCAAGGCGATAAAGAACACAGTGGTCCTGTTGCCAACACCTTTTGGGGTGCCATGAAAACGATCGTGATCGCTGATGCACTGATGGGTATCGACAACGTTCTTGGTGTAGCCGGCGCTGCGCATGGTTCGTTTGATTTGGTCATCATTGGCCTGCTGGTGAGTGTTCCGATTGTGGTTTTTGGCAGTACCATGGTGCTTAAATTGGTCGAGCGCTTTCCACTCATCATCAACATAGGTGCGGCAGTGTTGGCTTTTACGGCTGCAAAAATGATCGTCAGTGAATCCCTCTTAGATCCCATTTACGGTGGGCCTGACTCTGTGGCCTCTGTAAAAACACTACAGCTCATTGCTGAATGGGGAACATATGCTTTGGCTGTATTGGGTGTTTTGGGAGCTGGATGGTGGGGCAGTCGTCATGTGAAAGCTGCTGATGAAAAGGACATACTCTCTCATTAACACTAACTTGTCTTTATAAATCTTTATGTCGCTGAATTCACTTTACTTTTAAGGAGTCTTTCATGAAAACAACCATTGTTTATGTAAATGATGCCGCTTACGCGCTGAAAATACTACAACCCATGTTGCCCTCGACTTCTGAAGCTACGACTGTGCAGCCTACGAACTGGGTTCTGATGGGGTGCGCACCACGCGTTACGAATGACATTGGCAAGTGGGTCAGCACTGAAGCGATTAAGCTGTGGCGACAAGATTGGGCTGACGGCGAGCTTGGTCAAATCGAGGAGCTACTTAAAAAGTTAGGTGGAACTGTCAGCATGCAAATGACGACCCACAAAACAAGTTTGATTGCACAAACTGAGGCGCTTACCTTACAGTTTGAACAAGTACAAGTGTTAGATGCCAGACGTCCCATGTTTGGTCAAGATCTAGAACCTGTATCAACCTCTCAACTTCAAGAAAAAAATGGCGTCTTGGGTGCGTTAGCAGCCGTTGCCAGTGCGGGCTTACTGGTGGCACTGGACTGAAGCTACTTTGATTCGTGTAAGCATGGTGGTATTCTTATATTAAATTTTTTTGGCCCCAATTACTGCGAGAATCCATCATGCGCGCCACTTGGAAAAACACCATCATTGCCGAAAGCGAAGACACCGTCTTGGTGGAAGGCAACCATTACTTCCCAGAAAGTGCTTTGAACAAAGCGCACATCACTTTTAGCAACCATAAAACCAGCTGCCCCTGGAAGGGCGAAGCCAACTATTACTCGTTGATTGTTAATGGAGAGCTCAATCCTAATGCCGTTTGGTATTACCCCAATCCCAAAGAGGGCGCCGAACACATCAAGGGGCACGTCGCTTTTTGGAACGGTGTTGTGGTGGAATGATTCCGGCTTGGTGAAGCACGGCAAGATGATGTTTTGTAGGCGCAAGCCTTGTCGCGGTGTAGGCAATTCTCGTTGGCTACCTCATCCCTGCTCCAATCTCAAATGAGACCTGTTAAAGTGACTTAAAGCAATCAAGTTACATCGTCTTTTGCTTATCAAGTCTCATTTTTAATAGCTTTCGTTTGGAGGTGCACACCATGATTTCTTCACAATCTCGACTGGTTTTGGCATGTACGCTTAGCATTGCTGCCTTGAGTTTTATACCGGCATATGCACAAGTTCTTCCTACCGTTCAAATGAGCGGTACTGTCGAATACTTGAGTGGAGGTATCAGTGAAGATGAGTCTATGGCCATCAAAGCAGAGAGTAAACGTTGGCCATTGATGTTGGAATTTGCTATTCAAGCGTCGCCCCGTGCTGAATACGCTTCGGGGGTTGACGTGGAAATTCGGAATTCGAAGGGCATAGTTGCTTATCAAGCACAGGGCCAAGGTCCTTTTTTATTGGCCAGGATCAACCCTGGTCAATACACAGTGAGCGCCAGTTTAAAGGGCAAAGTAATCAGTAAAAAAGTCAGCGTTGCTAAAGGTAAAACAGCCAAAGCGATGTTTCTTTGGCCCGCAGGTACGGATTGATTAAGTCACGGCAGCTTATTAGCGGACTCACCAAAGAGGGTGAAAGGTATCTGCAGCCTGATGTTGGATTTTTCAATTTTCCTATCAGCTTCTCTGCTTTGATGAATAGCCTTGATGGATGAGGCTTGCCCATCATCAAACTCCGCATTAACTGGTTTATAGCGGTGGTAACAACACTTTATCAATGACATGGACGATGCCGTTACTTGCATCCAAGTCCATCTGAATAATTTGCGACTTACGGTTTCGACCATCTGTGATGGTTAAGACACCCATAATTTTGTCCACCTTCAAGGTCGCGCCTTGCACTGTTGCAAGCGGTATGTTCAACGGTATATCATTGCTGTTGATCTCGCCTGGCAACAAATGGTATTTCAGTACGGAAGTAAGCAACGGTTTATCAGCAAAGAGTTGATCCTTTGTCATGCCTATTTCCGCTAGCAAGGATACAAAAGCAGCGTTGTTTGGCGCCAACAATGTGTAAGAGCCAGCCG
>CBDUEA010000016.1:0-11621 GCA_965365965.1 uncultured Polaromonas sp.
TTGGTGCGGCACAACTTGCCGCCATCTGCTTGGGCGGCGGGCATCAGCGCTTTCACGATTGTGTTTGCTGCGGGGCAAATTGTCGGCCCGACGATGGTGGGCTGGATTGCCGATGGGCCAGGCGGTTTGGAACGTGGTTTGTTGCTGTCCGCGCTGGCGTTATGGGTAGGTGCTGTACTGGCTTGGTGGCAAAAGCCGCTCTAAAAGTCTTAGCGCAGCTTTTATGCCCGAACTCGACAAGCTTATTTCAGCAGTCCTTCGGCCTTCATCACCGCTTGAACGGCAGGGCGTACTGCCATGCTGGCACGGAAAGCCAGTAAATTTGCAAAAGATGACAAATCAATGCTCATAGGTTGCGCCCAGTTGGTGACGGTGAACAAATAGCCATCTGCCACGCTGAAGTGGTCACCCATCAAGTAGGATTTGTTGGCCAATTCGCCATCCACCCATTGCAGGCGTTGCACCAATTTGTCTTTGAAAATCTGCTTCACATCTGCCGGAATCGCCGGATTGAACAACGGTGAGAATGTTTTGTGAATTTCTGTACCAATAAAAGTCAACCATTCTTGTAAGCGGTAGCGCTCAAGTGTGCCGTTGGCAGGGGCGAGATTTTTGGCGGGCGCTTGGTCAGCGATGTATTGAACAATCGCAGGGCCTTCGCGCAACCGCGTGCCATCGTCCAACTCCAGCAAAGGCACGTAACCCAGCGGGTTGACGGCGTAGTAATCGCTGCCATCGGGCAGTGTGTGGGTTTTGGTCGGTGCGGCAATGGCCTCATACGCCAAACCAGATTCTTCAAGTGCGATGTGGGGTGACATTGAGCAAGCACCTGGGGAGTAATACAGTTTCATGGGATGAAATCCTTTAGAGTGGATGGGGTTGAAGACAGGTCGTGATGCTACTCTTTTGCCAAAAACAGTGCTGCTTAGACTATTTTTTTTGGCTGAAACCAAGCATCTAAAATTTGAAATAACTCGTAATTTATGAAAATTACTATAAATAAAATAGCAAAATAATGAATAAATACGACGGCTAAGGCTGAATTTATGTGTATATATAAAGTTATAAATTATCACCAATTCTTATCTAAGAAAGGCTGATTTAAAAATCTGTCCCGTTTTGTGCGATTATTAGGCGTCGATGCAATTTCAACAATCCGCCCACCAACTCCCGAGCCAGCGCCTGTCGCCACCTGCTTTGCTGCTGGTGGCTGCGATGCACATTGCTTTGGTTTGGTTATTGCTGCAAATGGCACCGGTGCAGCGCACAGTGCAAGAGCTGCGCGAGGTCGTCGTGCAATTGACGCTGCCCATCACGCTGCCACCGCCGCCCAAGCCCTTACCGCCGCTACCTAAAATTACGGTTCCCCCGCCACCGCCAAAAGTGCGTCCGATCAAACCACCCGTGGTGAAAAATACCATCACCACACCGCCACCGGAACGAGTCGAGCCTAAGCCGACACGCCAACCCAAGGCGGCGCAACAGCCTAGTCCGCCTGCGCCTGTAGAAACGGTGCCTGAAATCAAAACGCCTGAAGTGCAAGTTCAAAAGGAAGTACCTAAAGAAGTTGTGCAAGAAGTGGCGAAAGAAGTCCCTAAAGAGGTGGTCAAGGAGCTTCCTAAAGTAGAAACACCCGCGCCCACACCCGCACCGCCTAAACCGCAGCCTGATGTGGTGGCGGATGTGCCCAAACCCGCGCCAGCACCCACACCTGCGCCCGTGCCCACGCCCGCGCCCGCGCCAGTTGCCGCTGCACCAACGCCCGCAGCGGTTGTGGCACCGGCAGCAGAGCCCGTACGCGCGGCTGCTCCAATGGCACCCGTTGCGGCTGCAGCAGCGCCGTCCATCGCCACAGCGCCTGTGCAAGCCGCTTCAACCGCTTCAGCTTCTTCTGCCTCTTCAACGTCGGCCGCATCAACATCAGCGGCACGTTCGAGCCCAATTTCAGTGCCTGGCAGCGGTAGCCCAGGCTCCGCCAGTGCGGCCAGTACAGGCACGCCATCTTTGGGCAGCTTTTTGGTGAATTCAGGACCCAATGGCGCGCGAAATGGCACGGCAGCGGGTTCACCAAATTCAGGTGCAGGGTCGGGTTATGTGGGTTCTGGTTGTCGAGGAGGATTCTGTGGCGACGAACTCAAAACGCGATCCAGTGCCCAACTGAATCCCAATAAGCGCCCCGAGCAGTTTGAGGTTGACATGGGCCGTGCGGCTAAAACTGATTGCCTCAACTCAGGCAAAGTGACCAAAGGCAATGAGACGTACACAGGTTTATTGGCCGGAATTCAAAACGTTAACCGTTACTTAAAAGACGATTGCCCTAAATAAATGGCTCAAGATTTAATTGATTGAAACAGAACTCAGGAATTTACCCATGTCCAAACTCAACCCAACGACTGTTCTTTCTTTGGCTCACACAACATGGCACACCCGCTTGTGCCTCGTGGCACTGCTGGCGGTGGGCTTGTCGCTAGCTTCTGTCAATGTTGCACATGCGCAAAGTACGCCGGCTCCAGCAACTGCAACAGTTGCACCTGCACCTGCCAATATCAACCTGACCACGGCACCTGTTTTGGCCAATGTACCAGCGGCTGCCGAAGTGAAGGTTGAGAATACACCTGTTGGCGACAACCCTTACGGTCTGAGCGCCATGTGGGGGCAGGGCGACTGGATTGCCAAAATTACGGTGTTGCTCTTGGTCATCATGTCTTTGGCCAGCTGGTACGTGCTGGTGAGTAAATTGATTGCGCAAAATCGTCTCAAAACGATGGCGACTGAGGCCACAGAGACCTTCAAAAAAGCCAAAAACTTAAGCGCTGGGGTCAAAGCTTTGGCGGCTGACAGTCCGTTTCGGTACATCGCCGATTCCGCCTCGGAAGCAGTGAAGCAACACAACAGTGTGGCCGGTCAAGTCGATTTGAACACGTGGGCGGCTCAAAACATTGAGCGCTCCGTAGGCATGGTGCAAAGTAATTCGCAGCAAGGCTTAGCGGTGTTGGCAACGGTCGGCTCGACCGCGCCGTTTGTGGGTCTGTTTGGTACGGTTTGGGGGATTTACAACGCACTGGTCAAAATTGGCGCGTCTGGTCAAGCCTCTATTGACAAAGTGGCAGGCCCTGTGGGTGAGGCCTTGATCATGACCGCCATCGGTTTGGCGGTTGCCGTGCCTGCTGTGTTGGGCTACAACTGGTTGGTGCGTCGTAACAAGTTGGGGATGGATGCCGTGCGCGCTTTTGGCTCAGACTTGCACACCAGTTTGTTGGTGCAGGCAGATCAAGAAGATTTGGCAGATGCTGCACAGGCCGCTGCAAAACCGCAAGCGACAGATATTTAAGACATTGAGTCAACGACCATGGCTATCTCGTTCAGCAAAAGTCGAGGCGCAGACGATACCTTGATGTCCGACATCAACACCACGCCCTTGGTGGACGTGATGCTGGTCTTGCTCATCATCTTTTTGATCACCATTCCCGCGGTGAACTCGACGGTACAAATCAAGCTGCCCAAAGAGACTATCAATATCAGCGAAGCCAAGGTGGACACGGTGGTGATTTCGGTTGATGCAGCGGGTTTGAAATACTGGGGCAATGACAAGTTGGACTCTCGTGAAGTTCAATCCAAGCGCTTTGAAGCCTTGCGGGCCATGCCAGTGAAGCCAGAAGTACACATCCGTGGCGATGCCAACGCAGACTACAAAGCCATTGGCGAAGTGGTCTACGCCTTGCAAGCCGTCGGCGTGACGCGCATTGGCTTCATCACCCAGCAGCCACCCAAAAACTGAGCCTGGTAGAAAGAAAACACGCTATGGCGATGAACATCGGACAAACTGAATCAGCAAATGGCGACCCAGACGTGATGGTTGAGATGAATACCACGCCCTTGATTGACGTGATGTTGGTGCTCTTGGTGATGTTGATCATCACGATTCCGATTCAGCTGCATTCGGTCAAAGTGGATATGCCCGTGGGTGCGCCGCAAACGCAGAGCGAACCGCCGAAAGTGGTGATGCTTGAAATCGATGCAAACAGCCAAGTACTGTGGGACAAACAAGTCATACCCAGCCGCGCGGCTTTAGAAGCCAGAATGCAAGCAGTCGCCGCCCAACCGGGTGAGCAGCCCGAGATTCATTTCATGCCCAACCAATCAGCAAAATATGAAGCAGTTGCAGCCGTCATGGCTTCTGCGCAGCGTATTGGTTTGCAAAAAATTGGCATGGGCAATATTGATGCGTTTGGGCCGCCCGTTAAACCTTAAGAGCTTTGACCAGCATCAAGGCTTAGCTGCGCTGATGATTCCCCCACCCAAACATACCTCACCGTCATACAACACAGCCGATTGACCCGGTGTAACCGCCCACTGCGGCTCGGGAAAGGTCAATTCAAACGTGTTGCCCCCGACATCAACTTGCGCTAATTGACACGCTGCATCTGCTTGTCGGTAACGTGTTTTTGAATTCAATGTCACTTGCTCAGGTGGATGCCCCGAGACCCAGCTTAAGTTATCTGCCGTGAGCGCATGCGACTGCAGCCAAGGGTGGTCATGTCCTTGCACGACCCACAACGTGTTCTTTTCCATGTCTTTGCGCGCTACAAACCACGGCGTGTGTTCGCCCACACCACGCTGGCCGAGTGCTTGGATGGCTTTGAGCTCAGCGCCTTTGGCCTTCACGCCGCCAATGCCCAAGCCTTGACGTTGCCCCAAGGTGTAAAAGCTCAAGCCTTGGTGTTTACCCAGCACGCGGCCTTCGGTATTTTTGATCGGACCGGGTTCTTTGGCGATATAACGGTTTAAAAAATCACGGAAAGGCCGCTCGCCAATGAAGCAAATTCCTGTGGAATCTTTCTTTTTAGCATTGGGCAGGCCAATTTCGTCCGCAATCCGGCGCACTTCTGTTTTTTGAAGTTCACCGACTGGGAACAGCGTTTTGGAAAGTTGGGCTTGGTTCAATCGGTGCAAAAAGTAGCTTTGGTCTTTGCTGGCATCCAAACCTTTAAGCAGTTCGTATTGGTTGCTATTGGCATTCAAACGCACGCGTGCGTAGTGGCCAGTGGCAATTTTATCTGCACCCAGTCGCATGGCATGGTCTAAAAAAGCTTTGAACTTGATCTCAGCGTTGCACAGCACATCCGGGTTGGGTGTTCGACCCGCTTGGTATTCGCGCAAAAACTCGGCAAAAACCCGATCTTTGTACTCTGAAGCGAAGTTGACGTGTTCAATCTCAATGCCCAGTACATCTGCAACGGCTGCGGCGTCGATAAAGTCGACATTCGAGGAGCAAAACTCAGAATCATCATCGTCTTCCCAGTTTTTCATGAAAATACCGACGACGTCATAACCTTGCTGCTTGAGTAAATAGGCTGTCACAGCCGATCCCCAACCGCCACTCAAGCCGACCACGACTTTGTGACCTAGACCTGAATTTTCGATTTTTTGTGTTCTGCTGGGCTGGAATTGGTTGCTAGCTGTCATGTATGTGATTATCTCAGCATGGAATCGGGTGTTATCCCGATTTGGAAGCGCAGCTTATGATGTAAGCTCAGGGTCAGATATTTTCTCATTGTTACACTTTGCATGCATCGTGTTGGCACTCTATGCAATTACTTTCGAAACATCAAGGAGACCATCCATGCTGATTGGCATACCTGCTGAAACTTTGGCGGGAGAGACCCGCGTCGCTGTCACGCCTGAAACCGTCAAAAAACTCAAGGCCCAAGGTCACACTTTGCGCATCCAGACTGGCGCTGGCGTGGCTGCCAGTGTGACTGATGACGCTTTTGTTGCTGCTGGCGCAGAAGTCACTGATGCCGCTGGCGCATTTGCTTGCGATTTGGTGCTTAAAGTTCGAAACGCAACCGATGCAGAGGCCAAACTGATGAAGTCTGGTACCACCTTGGTCGGTATGCTCAACCCATTCGATGCAGAAGGCTTGCAACGTCTTGCCTCAGCGGGCTTAACGGGCTTTGCATTAGAAGCAGCGCCGCGCACCACCCGAGCCCAAAGCATGGACGTGCTGTCTAGCCAAGCCAATATTGCTGGCTATAAAGCCGTGATGATGGCAGCCGACAAATACCAACGATTCTTCCCGATGTTGATGACGGCTGCGGGCACGGTGAAAGCGGCGCGCGTGGTGATTTTGGGTGTGGGTGTGGCCGGTTTGCAAGCAATTGCGACAGCCAAGCGCTTGGGTGCGGTGATTGAAGCATCTGACGTGCGCCCCAGCGTGAAAGAGCAAATCGAATCTTTAGGCGGTAAGTTCATTGACGTGTCGTACGACACCGATGAAGAAAAAGAAGCCGCAGCTGGTGTGGGTGGCTATGCCAAGCCGATGCCACCCAGCTGGCTGGCTCGTCAAGCTGTAGAAGTGGCCAAACGTGTTGCTCTGGCAGACGTGGTGATTTCAACGGCCTTGATTCCTGGCCGTCCTGCGCCAACGCTGATCACAGAAGACATGGTCAAGAGTATGAAGCCAGGCTCCATCATTGTGGATATTGCTGCTGGCAAAGGGCCAAACGGTGGCGGTAATTGCCCGCTGTCAGAGGCTGATAAAACGGTGATCAAACATGGCGTTACCTTGATTGGCGACACCAATTTACCAGCCCTGGTGGCTGCTGACGCCTCAGCACTGTATGCGCGCAACGTGCTCGACTTCTTGAAGTTGGTGATCAACAAAGAAGGCGCTTTGCACGTGGATATGGAAGATGACATTGTGGCTGCGTGCTTGATGACGCAAGCTGGCGAAATTAAAAGGAAATAAACATATGGACGCTCTTGGCCTTGCCTCCCCCACTATTCTCAATCTCATTATTTTTGTGCTCGCTATTTACGTGGGATACCACGTGGTTTGGACGGTGACGCCCGCTTTGCACACGCCGCTGATGGCGGTGACCAATGCAATTTCTGCCATTGTCATCGTGGGTGCCATGCTGGCTGCTGCGCTCACAGAAACCACGTTGGGCCAAACCATGGGTTTTTTAGCGGTGGCGTTGGCGGCCGTTAACGTGTTTGGCGGCTTTTTGGTGACTCGCCGTATGCTTGAAATGTTCAAGAAGAAAGAGAAAAAAGTAGCCCCTGCAGCTACAGAAGGAGCTGCAAAATGAGCATGAGTCTAGTCACCCTGATGTATTTGATCGCCTCCGTTTGCTTTATTCAAGCGCTAAAAGGTTTGAGTCACCCGACCACGTCAATTCGAGGTAATTTGTTTGGCATGATCGGTATGGCGATTGCCGCCGTTACCACCGCAGCGCTGATCTTTAAATTATCTGCTGGCAACATGTCCGGGATGATCAATTTATTGGTTGCCTTGGTTTTAGGCGGTAGCTTAGGCGCTTACATGGCGAACAAGGTTGAGATGACAAAAAAGCCAGAGCTGGTTGCCTTCATGCATAGCATGATTGGCTTGGCGGCTGTGTTCATAGCGGTTGCTGCCGTGGTCGAGCCATAGGCCTTTGGAATCGTGGCCAAAGGTTTGGCCATTCCAGCGGGCAATCGACTTGAGTTGGCTTTGGGCGCTGCGATTGGCGCTATCACCTTCAGCGGTTCTGTCATTGCATTTGGCAAGCTGTCGGGTAAATACAAATTCCGTTTGTTCCAAGGGGCACCCGTGCAGTTCTCGGGTCAACATAAGTTGAACTTGGTATTGGGTTTGATTTTGCTGGCCAACGTGATCATGTTCACGGTGACGGGTGTGCAAACATATTTCGTCATCGCAACGGTTTTGGCCTTCGTCATGGGCGTTCTCATCATAATCCCGATTGGTGGTGCCGACATGCCTGTGGTGGTGTCCATGCTCAACAGCTATTCAGGTTGGGCCGCAGCTGGCATTGGTTTTAGCTTGAACAACGCGATGCTGATTATCGCTGGCTCGTTGGTCGGCTCATCGGGTGCGATTTTGAGCTACATCATGTGCAAAGCCATGAACCGTTCCTTCTTCAACGTCATTTTGGGTGGCTTTGGTGGCGAAGCCGTGACGGCGGTTGCAGGTGGTGCGGTACAACGCGCGGTCAAAACAGGCAGTGCGGATGATGCCGCTTTTGTGTTGTCGAACGCTGAAACCGTAGTGATTGTTCCGGGTTATGGCTTGGCCGTTGCACGAGCCCAACATGCTGTGAAAGAGTTGGCGGCTAAGTTGACGGAAAAAGGCATCACGGTGAAATATGCCATTCATCCCGTTGCAGGCCGTATGCCAGGACATATGAACGTTTTGTTGGCGGAGGCTGAAGTGCCTTATGACCAAGTGTATGAAATGGAAGACATCAATGGCGAATTTGGTCAAGTCGATGTCGCTATTATTTTGGGAGCTAACGACGTTGTGAATCCAGCGGCTCACGTCAAGGGTAGTGCAATTTATGGGATGCCAATTTTGGAAGCCTACAAAGCAAAAACCGTGATTGTGAACAAACGCAGTATGGCTGCTGGCTACGCAGGTTTGGACAATGAACTCTTCTACATGGATAAAACCATGATGGTCTTTGGCGATGCCAAAAAGGTCGTCGAAGACATGGGTAAAGCGATTGAATGAGCATTATCCATAAGGTAGCATTCATTTTCGGAGTATCTTGATGAACGATATGTTGGACAACGTTGAGTCACGCCCTTGGTTATCTGCCTACCCAGAAGGTGTACCGACTGATATCGACGTTTCTCAATACACCTCACTGGTTGAGTTGATGGAAGAGGCTTTTCATAAGTACGCCAGTAAAACAGCCTACAGCTTTATGGGCAAAGAGCTTACTTTCGCCCAGACGGATAGTTTGAGTGCGGCATTTGCCAACTACTTGCAAGGCCTAGGGTTGAAGCAGGGCGACAGAGTCGCCATCATGATGCCAAACGTGCCTCAATATCCAGTGGCAGTCGCTGCTATTTTGAGAGCTGGCATGGTGTTGGTGAATGTGAATCCGCTCTATACTCCGCGCGAATTGGAGCATCAGCTCAAAGACTCTGGCGCTAAAGCGGTTGTGATCATTGAAAATTTTGCGACCACGCTAGAGCAATGTATTTCCACAACACCCGTGAAGCATGTCGTACTTTGTGCTATGGGTGATCAACTTGGCTTGCTCAAAGGTGCGTTGGTTAATTACGTGGTCCGGCATGTAAAAAAAATGGTGCCTGCGTATAGTTTGCCTGGCGCTATCCGATTCAATGAAGCTGTGGCTCAAGGTACGCGCGGTTACTTTCAAAAACCAACAATCAAAGCTTCGGATATGGCGCTCTTGCAATACACAGGAGGCACCACTGGTGTGAGTAAAGGCGCTGTGTTATTGCATAGCAATGTGATAGCAAACGTCTTGCAATCAGAGGCTTGGAATAAGCCCGTGATGGCTAAAGTTCCTGATAACGAGCAGTCCACTGCTGTTTGTGCGCTTCCGCTGTATCATATTTTTGCCTTCACAGTTGGCATGATGTTGTCTATGCGTCTCGGAGGGAAACTGATTTTGATTCCCAACCCTCGTGATATACCCGGCGTTCTAAAAGAACTGTCAAAGCACACGATTCATAGCTTTCCAGCGGTGAACACCTTGTTCAATGGTTTAGCTAATCACCCAGATTTCAACACGGTGAATTGGTCACATCTTAAGGTTTCTGTGGGCGGTGGTATGGCGGTGCAAAGTGCAGTGGCTAGGCTGTGGCTGGAGAAAACGGGTTGTCCTATTTGTGAAGGTTATGGATTGTCTGAGACATCGCCCTCGGTCAGTTGTAACCCAGTCACCAGCACCACTTTTACAGGGACGATTGGCGTCCCTTTACCTAGCACTTGGATGAAATTGTTGGATGATGACGGCCATGATGTGCCACTTGGTCAGCCGGGCGAAATCGCCATCAAAGGCCCGCAAGTGATGGCGGGTTATTGGCAGCGTCCTGACGAAACGGCCAAAGTCATGACGACGGATGGTTTCTTTAAATCGGGTGACATTGGCATCATGGATGCGAACGGTTACTTCAAAATTGTTGATCGTAAAAAAGACATGATTTTGGTCAGTGGGTTTAATGTCTATCCGAACGAAATTGAAGATGTTGTTTCAGGTTTGGCGGGTGTACTGGAGTGTGCCGCCGTTGGCATCGTTGATGAAAAATCTGGCGAAGCCGTAAAGTTGGTGATTGTGAAAAAGAACGAGGCTTTAACCGAAGCTGATGTGCGTGCTTATTGCAAAATCAATTTGACAGGTTACAAACAACCCAAGGTGATTGAGTTCAGAACAGAATTGCCTAAAACGCCAGTAGGGAAAATATTGCGACGAGAATTGCGCGATAAAAAATAATCAACGCGACTTTTTTTGAATATTCAATGAAGTAACCTAGGCACGCTTGTTTTGTCAGTTCGTATTCCTCCCATTCAGTGCTTATTGACTTTTGAAGCTCTTGCGCGTCTGCGAAGCGTGACCCAAACGGCGGAGGAGCTATGCGTCACGCCCAGTGCCGTTAGTCATCGGGTCAAGCAGCTTGAGCAAATCATTGGTACGCGGTTGTTTGGACGCAGTGACTTCTCACTCACGATAGAAGGCAGCGAGTACTTGGCGCACGTGCGCGAAGGTTTGTCAATTTTGCAAAAGACACCTGGTAAAGCATCAGAGCTGGGGAGACGCAAGCTGCGTTTGGCCGTAACGCCAACCTTCGCTCGCACGATTTTATTGCCGAGATTGAATCAGTTTACCGAAGCGTACCCAGATATTGACGTCACGATTCAGGTGTCTATTCCATTGCTGGATGTTGTGGCTGAAGATGCTGATTTGATTGTGCGTTTTGGTACAGGCCGATATTCTGACCTCGAGCATGTGTGCATTATGAAAGACGAAATCACACCACTGGCCTCACCTTTGTATGTGCGCGATCATGGCCCTTTTGAAACCTTGGAAGACTTCCGAGCCGCCAAACTGTTACGTAGTCCGTTAGAGCCATGGCGAACTTGGTTTTCTGCGCTAAATTTGGATTGGCCGGAACCTGTTGATGGGTCGCAGTTCAATGACATGGGTTTGCTTTGTGATGCGGCTGCATCTGGCATGGGCGTGGCCTTGGTGCGTTTGAAACTGGCGGCGCCATGGATAGAGCAGGGCACTTTGGTGCGGCTTGGAAGCTGTGCTGATTTTGTGAAAAATACGAACAGTCCCCATGCCCATTATCTGTGCTGGCGAACAGGCGTCATGGAGCGCTGGGAGTGCGCTGCCTTCGCAGATTGGCTTAAAAACAGTCTGGTTTAGTTGTTTTAAGGATATTTAAGGCTGTAGCCGGCATATTTGTTTAATGGTCAGCTATGCTAAAAATAGCAATGTGCAAATCAAATAGATTTCACTTAAGTCATTAATTTTTGTCAAACTACATCTTGTAGGTTTGCTTTACAGTGCAGTGATAAGGAGTGATGAAATGAGTCAGACTGTCCTCGAATCCTCAGCACGTGCCGCGCATCCTAGTGCTTCGAACGTTGTAGATGCCGCTTCGCTACAAAGCCAAGTGGTCCAAGCCTTGCTGCGCGTTGTGCCTCAGCATGCGCTGTTGTGGCATTCAGAAGACACGACACCGTTTGAGTGTGATGGCTTGACGGCGTATCGGCAGCGTCCTTTGGTTGTCGCTATGCCAGAAACCTATGCGCAAGTGCAGGGCATTTTGAAGGCTTGCCATGAGATGAAGGTGCC
>CBDUEA010000017.1:0-11604 GCA_965365965.1 uncultured Polaromonas sp.
AACCCGTACCTGGGGTGAACGGCATCGGCCTGGTGTTTCTTGGCCGCCTCCAGGATGCAGGCGACATCTAGGTAGCTTTGCGCGGCGGGTGCCGGGCCGATAGGCTCGGCCACATCGGCCATCTGTACAAACATGGCGTTTGCATCAGCCTCTGAGTACACGGCAATGCTGGTTAGTCCCAGAGCTTTGCAGGCACGAATGATGCGGCAAGCGATTTCGCCGCGATTGGCAATCAGAATTCGTTTCATGGTTATTTCATTGTTTGAGGGAGAACTAGCACGATTTGCGGGAAGAGCGTGATTAATACCGTGGCCAAAACCATCAGCAGAAAAAACGGAAAGGCCATGCGGCTGAGTTGCATCAGGTTTTTTCCTGTGATGCCCTGAATCACGAAAAGGTTAAAGCCCACCGGTGGTGTGATTTGCGCCATCTCCACGACCAGAATCAGGTAGATGCCGAACCACAGGGGGTCGATGCCTGTGGCTTGCACTGCGGGCAACAGCACGGCGCTGGTCAAAACTACGATGGAAATTCCATCTAAAAAGCAACCGAGCAAGATAAAGAAGACTGTCAATACCGCCAACAAGCCATAGGCAGACAAACCCAACGACGTGATCCAGGTGGCCACATGACCGGGCAAGCCGGTGAAGGTCATAGCACTGGTCAGGTACGCGGCACCCATCAGAATGAAAGTGATCATGCAAGACGTGCGCGCCGCGCCGGTCAGGCTGGCAACAAACGATGCTTTGCTGAGTGAGCCCCCCAAAGCGGCAATCAGCAAGGCGCCAAAGACACCAATCGTCGCGGCTTCGGTCGCCGTGGCGACGCCGCTGTAAATGGAGCCGATGACGCCAGCAATCAGCGCCACCACAGGCACCAGCAAGCGCAGCCGCTTAAACCGCTCTGTCCATGAAACTTCTTCGAGGTCCTGCGGTACCTTGGTGGGATTTCTCATCGACCAGATGGCGATGTAGCCTGAGAAAAGTGTCATCAGCATGAGACCGGGCAGGATGCCAGCCGTGAACAGTTTGACGATCGACACCTGAGCGGCCACACCGTACACGATCATGACAATAGAGGGCGGAATCAGCAGGCCCAGCGTACCGGCCCCCGCCAGAGCCCCAATGGCGATGCTTTCATCGTAGCCTCGCGCCTTCAACTCAGGCAGAGAGATCTTGCCAATGGTGGCTGCCGTGGCGGCCGACGAGCCACTGACGGCGGCGAAGATGCCGCAACCCAACACGTTGACGTGTACCAGGCGACCTGGCAGCTTGTTCACCCATGGGCCCAGACCGGCGAACATGTCTTTGGCCAGACTGGTGCGAAACAAGATTTCCCCCATCCAGATGAACAAAGGCAAGGCGGTCAACGCCCAACTGGCCGTTGAACCCCAGATGGTAGTTGAAAACAGCAGCCCGGCGGGCGCGGAGGTGAAGAACACCAAACCGATAATACCGCAGGCAATCAGGGCCAAGGCGACCCAAACACCGAGACTAAGTAATAGAAAGAGCAGCGCCATCAGTACGCCAGCTTGGGCAAGATCACTCATAGTGGTTCCAATCGATCTGGGGGGTCATTCGGTACGCGAGGCTTCGCCATCGACCCGCTCGGTCAGTGGCAGACCCAGAGACACCCGCAACAGTCGATCAAACATCATCAGCGCAAACAGCACCATGCCAATGCCCATGGACAACTGCGGGATCCAAAGCGGCACCGCCAACATGCCCTGCGCCACTTCGTCGAAACGCCAAGAATCGATCACGAAGTTCACGGCATACCAAGCGCCCCAGCCCGCCAGCGCCAGTCCCAAAGCAGTCGCCAGCGTGTCGATGCCGCGTTGCCACGATAAGGGCAGCATCTGCGCAATGAGCGTCACACGAATGTGATCTCCATTGCGCAAGGCATAGGGCAAGGCCAGGAACGCCGATGCAGCCATCGCCCAACCCGCAAAATCATCGGCGGCAGGAATTTGTTGTCCGAACAGGCGCGCCACAATTTGCGCACCAATGATGACGGCAATCGCTGCCAGCGAGGCTGCCGCAGCAGCCCCAGAGGCGCGGGCCAACCGGTCAAGTAAAGCGGTTAAGGCGTCCATGGCGAACTATTTGCGGCGAAAGGCTTCGAGTACTTTCGCGCCGTCAGGACCGGCCTTCTTACTCCACTCTTCGGTCATCGTGCCGCCAATCTTGGCGAGCTCCGCGGCCACCGGAGCGGGTAATGCCTGGACCGAAATACCTTTTGATGCCAAGGTCTGAGTCAGCTTCGCGGTGAGGTCGCGGGCATTGGTCCAACCTCGGGTTTCGGCACGCTTGCCTGCGTCCATCACCGCCTGACGTTGGTCGGCGGGCAATTTGGCGAGGGCGCGTTTGTTGGCAACCACAATGGCCTGCGGAATGAACGCTTGCGCGTCGTAGTAGTACTTCACGTAGTCCCAAGCCTGGGTGTCCACACCCGTGGCGGGCGACGTGATCATCATGTCAATCACGCTGGTGGCGAAGGCCTGGGGTACTTCTGCGGTTTGGATCGTGGCCGGCACCGCGCCCATCAAGGTGACCATGCGACTGGTCGAGGCGCTGTAGGCGCGGAACTTGGCACCCTTGAAACCGTCCATCGACGTGACGGGCGTCTTGGTATAGATGCCCTGTGGCGGCCAGGGCGCGCCATACACCAGCACAACGCCTTGCTTGTCCAAGCGTTGGGCGATCTGCTCGCGCGAGGCTTTCCACAATTTTTCCGACGCATCAAAAGATGACGCCAAGAAAGGTACGCTGTCGACTTCAAACATCGCATCTTCGTTGCCCAGAGCAGACATCAAAAACTCGCCGATGGGCACAATGCCTTGCTGCACGCCGCGCTTAACCTCAGGACGTTTTAACAAAACGCTGTTGCTCTGCACGTTGAAATCTAGTTTGCCGTTAGTCGCGGCTTTGACATCGGCGGCGAACTGGCGCACGTTCTGAGTCAGATAGTTCGCATCGGGTTGCTCGGCCGACATGCTCCATGTTTCAGCATGAACAGTGATAGTGGTGCACATCAGTGCGGCAATCGAGGCTGTGATTAGGTGGAGTTTCATTGGGTAATCCTTATCAGGGGTGAATAAGTCGACCATCTAAAGATGGGTCAGGGTGGAGAGCTCAGCGAATTAAATGTCGTGCATTGATGCAGCTATGTCAAACTAGAAAAAGTGATCATTTCCATCAAATTTTTGTGGTCTTCTCGTTAACCCTAGGTTCACCTTTCTGCAGGACGCCGACTTGGAATGCGACCCAGCCCTCCACGTTTGGTTAAGGTGCTTTCATGAACAAAGACAACCAACCCCCTCGCTACGTCACGCTGATGGTGGCGCTGCCAGAGCGGCATTTCTACAACGGTCAACAGTCCTATGGCTAGGGGTCGGGTTAGAAAACGGACAATAAAGGCCCGCCGGCAAGATTCATGTAAAAACTAGTCATATCGGTCTTTTTTTAAATAATCAGCTTGGAAGCAGGGTTGCTTGACCCGGATAGGGTTTACTGTTCTCAAACCGATTTAATCAGCGCTTTCCACAGTCCTCAGCAGTGCACCGACTCCTTCAGCAGTACACGTAGGACAGGAACATTTTTTAGCATTCAAGGCTTTAGTTAGCTCCAGCCAGCTCAGGTCGTTATGTTGACATAACCTTGTGCCATGTCCATCAACCTAGAAAAGGTGCGCACTGCCATAGGGATTGATGCGCCAAGTCGAAAATTTCATCCTTTCGTTTTGACTCGAAAAGAGGATAGCCAACAAATCATCGCCCACTTGGAAGAGCTAAAAACAGCTTCACCAAGTATGGCGTGCAATGGCACGTGCGGCTATAGAAGCCTACTATAGGTTTGGTGGTTGTAGCAAGCTTAATGACCGTTGGAAATTGGGTAGTGCCAAAGATGCTAATACAACAAACTAAAGCACACTGTATATGAAGATAGCATCGGTGACAGCCGTCAATACTGCTACACCTGCAGGTCTGAAAATCGGGGTACTTTGTATTGCCGCCTGAGGGTAAATACTTATTCTGAGGCCGCGATACACTGAGACACTTGGGCTCATGAAGCTTAGTTTTTTTGATATGGTTTTTAACCTATTTATTTGAAAAAGGTGATTCGGCATAAACTGTAAACTCGCATGAATTTAATTTACAGCCGCAATCCATAAATGGACGCTCGCTTAAGCCTCAACCATCCCCACATTCATATCTATAAGGGCAAATAATGATGCTAATTAAATCACCTGCTTTGTTTCGCCATTTACTAATGGCCCTATCCTTGTTGACTGTCGTGCCAGTATTTGCCCAAACCGGCCCACTGATTGTTAGTTACTCCCAAGTGATCGAAGCCCAAAAGCGCGGCGCGATCATCTGGGATATTCGTTCTGAGGCAGATTATAGGAAAGGTCATATCCCTGGCGCAGTAAATGTGGGGGATGCCGGCCAGGTGCTACGCAACCCGAATACTGAAGACTTCATCCCGATACCACAGCTTGAGCGCATTCTCGGACAAGCCGGTATTGATCCTGCTAAGGAAGTGCTGGTATATGGAGCCCGTGCCAATGTCTATGCTTATTTTGGCCTATACACTATGCAATATTTCGGTGGTAACAATGTGCGCGTATATCACGATGGCATTGACGGCTGGCGTGCGGCCGGTCAGAACGTAGCCACCGAAAATACCCAGTTGGCGCCGGTCGTACTCAAGTTGACCGTGCGCGCGGCCAATTATGCCTCGACCACTGACGTCCTGGCCCGGCTCAAGGATCGCAACGTCCAATTGCTCGATGTTCGTACGCCCAAGGAGTTTGCCGGTGACGACATTCGCGCGATTCGGGGTGGTCATATTCCAGGTGCCATCAATATCCCCTATGAGCAGAACTGGGTCGATCCTGAGACTGCGTTTAAGCTCAGCCAGCGCAAGGTTGCGGACAACGCAGGCATGTCGCTCAAGCCGCAGGCAGACCTTAAGACGCTATACACAAATCTGGATCCGAACAAGGAGACCATCGTTTACTGCCAGTCTGGCGTACGCGCTGCCGAAACAGCTACTGTGTTGGCAGATCTTGGATTCAAGAATGTCAAAATCTACGATTCATCATGGCTGGGTTATGGCAATACACTGGATGCGCCGGCCGACAACGTTGTGTTTCTGAATGTCGGGGCACTCAATAGCCGCATCGGTTCCATGCAGAACCGCATCGATGTGCTGGAGAAAGAGCTGGCCAGCCGTTCAAAATAAATCTGCATATCTGTTGGAGTTTGCCGGCAGGCATCCACGAAGTTGCCTGTTGAGAGGGTAAGTTCAACAAGTGCTTGCATCACCTCGCCGTAAAAGCATTACTTTAATACGGTGCACCATAGTGTTATTTAGACACTACTTGCAGCAGAGACTGTCACTTAAAACCACTAGAGTTGCTTCAGCTTCTCTAGAGCGGCATGCAAAGTTTCGTCTTTTTTGGCAAAACAGAACCTCACGATGCGTTGATCAAAGCCTTGTCCGTAAAACGCGGAGAGTGGAATGGCGGCAACGCCAATTTCTGCAGTTAACCATTTACAGAATTCTGCCTCGCTCAATGAGTTGACATCTGAAATATCCACGCATTGAAAATAGCTGCCAGTTGTTGGCAGAAGTTTGAATTTGGTTTGTTGCAAGCCTTCTCGAAACAAATCACGTTTACGCTGGTAGAACGCTGGTAAGCTGAGGTAGGGTTCTGCATCTGCCATGTAGCTAGCCAGTCCATATTGCACCGGTGTATTGACAGTGAAGACGTTGAACTGGTGTACTTTGCGAAACTCAGCTGTCAATGCAGCTGGTGCGGCAACAAAGCCTACTTTCCAGCCCGTGACATGGTAGGTTTTGCCGAAACTTGAAACGATAAAAGCACGTGCGGCCAAGCCAGGAAATCGCGCTGTACTTTGATGCTCTTGGCCATCGTAGACCATGTGTTCATAGACTTCATCGCTGATCAACAAAACCTCAGTGGGCGCGAGCACATCTTGCAGTGCCAACATATCTTCACGGTTCCAGATCGTGGCACTGGGATTGTGTGGCGAATTGATAATGATGGCGCGCGTTTTGCTGGTGATGGCCGCACTAATTTTCGTAAAGTCTGGGCGAAACGTGCCAGGTGTGAGGGGAACCCGCACCACTTCTCCGCCTGCGAGTTCAACATTGGGAACATAACTGTCGTAACAAGGCTCTAAGACAATGACTTCATCACCAGGGTGCACGACCGCCAAAATCGCCGTGATGATGGCCTGTGTGGCGCCCGCCGTGACGGTGATTTCTGTATTGGCATCGTAGCTTTTGCCGTGAAGCGCACGTATTTTTGATGCAATAGCCTCGCGAAGAACAGGCACACCTGCCATGGGTGGGTATTGATTCAAACCAGACGTCATCGCTTGGGTAACATCTTGAACCAGTTTGGGGTCGCAATCAAAATCAGGAAAACCTTGCCCAAGATTGACGGCTTTGTGCTCAGTTGCTAAAGCCGACATGACCGTAAAAATGGTGGTGCCGACTGCTGGAAGTTTGGTTTGGAGTGAAGGTGTACGTATCGTCATTTTAAAATTACATGGAAAAATCTTCGCCTTGCCCGTTCATGGCGCAGGTGATCAAATCACGACTCAAACGGTCGCTCATAAGTTCGGCAAATTTATATACAAAATTACGCAGGTACGCACTTCGTTTAAAAGCGACCCTCGCCACGTTGCTGCCAAACAAGTGACCGGCGGGGATAACGGCTAAATCTTGGTTAGAGTCAAAGCCAACCATGCCATCCGTCCTTTGAACTGCCATTTCTGCCACGATACCGATCCCCAAACCTGTGCGGACATAGGTCTTGATCACATCAGAATCAATCGCTTCTAAAGCAATCCTTGGATGCAGTTTTTTCAGCGCAAAAGCTTGGTCAATTTTGGTGCGACCCGTGAAGGAGGGGTGATAGGTGATCAGCGGTTCTTTCGCCAAATCTTCTAAGCTTAAAGACTCACGCTTGGCCAATGGATGGTCAATAGGCATGACAAGAACGTGCTGCCATTCGTAGCAGGGCAGCGTCACCAGTTGGTCGTCGTGTGCCAGCGATTCAGTAGCAATCCCAATTTCGGCCACTTCATCAATCAACATTTTGGCGACTTGATCGGGTGAGCCTTGGTGCAAGCTGATATTCACCTTAGGATAAGTTTCGCGCAGTTTGGCTATGGGTTGCGGCAATACATAACGCGCTTGTGTATGGGTTGTGGCTATCGACAAAGTGCCGCTGTCCTCTGCGCTGTATTGCTCTCCGATCCGTTTGAGGTTACCTATCTCACGCAATATCAGATCAACGCTTTTGATAACATGCTGGCCGGGCTCGGTAATACGTTTCAGACGTTTGCCATGGCGCGCGAAAATTTCGACACCCAATTCTTCTTCAAGCTCAATGATGGCTTTAGAAACCCCAGGTTGCGAGGTGTGCAGTGCCTTCGCCGCTTCTGTCAGGTTAAGGTTGCGTCTAACGGCTTCTTGTACAAAACGAAATTGGTGTAGATTCATATTGAAATCCAGCTAAAGATGTCATTCATTATGCATTCATTAAGCCTAAATGCTTGATTTACTGTGACGTTCAATCAACGCTACTTCCCAAGGCTATCTTCGCAAGTAAGTCCAAAACAGCCTCGTTTTCACCTACGGCCGCTTGCGCATCAAAATGAACATTCGGATAACTTGCCCGTAAAGCGGCAATGAGCAAGGGGAGGTCTTCTCTGGCGTGCCTTCCCGTGCCAAAAAACATGGGTAAGACCCGGATGTGGGTCGCACCAGCCGATACAAACTCAGCTGTAACGTCTGCCAAGGTGGGCTGCGTTAGCTCAAGATAAGCACAGGCGACTTGCTTGCCCGGCGATGTTGCACGAATACGCTGTGCGACGGATTGAATCGGCAAATGCCACAAAGGGTCTCGAGAACCGTGTCCGAAAAGAATGATGGCTTGCGTCAAGAAGTCGTCCTTAATTGTTGCTATCGTCTAAAGACCAAGAGACCGAAGGCTGCTAACGACAGCATCGAATAAACCAAACTGGGTGCCGCAGCGGTCAATAACGGGCTCCATGTGAGCAAATTGCCAAAATAGTCAAACACATTGTTGAGTACAAAGAAGCTGATGCCGATCAGCACCCCGCCAAACACATAAGCGGTGATACCGCTACTTCGGAAGTGCAAATAGGCGAATGGCAAAGCCAAAACCAACATGACCAAGCAGCTCAGGGGGTAGAACACTTTTTTCCAAAACTGGATCTCATACATCTGGGTGACTTGTCCGTTGGCGTCTAAATGGCGTATGTATTGGAACAAGTCAATCGTACCCATGCGATCGGGCTTGAGCAAGGCAACCGAGACCATTTCTGCGTTTATTTCGGTCGGCCAACGGTAGGTTTCTAAGGAGATGCGTTTGATGACTGGCGCACGGGACGCCGTTGCGACGTCTTTGCCGGTGCGTGTCACGGCGTACTCACTTCGACTAACATCAATCAGGTTCCAGCTGTCATCGTTCTGAAAGATGCCTTGCTTGGCCGTTGTGGTGGAAATGATGGATCCCGCTGAGTCGAACTCAAATACCCGCACGTTGACCATTTGCGCATCGGATGACATGGCAGAAACGTTGACGGCGAAGGAGTTTTTGCCTTGTTTTTCTTTCAACCAAGCCCCTGTTTGGCCAATCGATATTTGGCCCAAATAGCGCGCCTTCAGCAGCTGCGCTGTGCGGTCAGCCAGGGGGGAAATATAGTCACCCACAACGAAAGTGAAGGCTACAAAAATAGCGCCCAAACCCAAGAGCATTTTAAGAGCCAAGCCGGGACCCAGTCCACTGGTGCGCAAAATAGTGAACTCGGAGCTTTGTGCGAAGCGTGCCATGACCAGCACACTGCCTATTAAAACGGCGATGGGCAGTAATTCATATAAATGATTCGGAACCATGAGCAACACATACAGCAAAGCATGCTGGATTTGGTAGGTGCCGAAATCTGAGCCTCCAAAAGATTTACCAAGTTGTCCCAGTTCGTCGACCAAATCAAAGAAAGAAAACAAGACCAAGAAACCAATCGCCACAAAAGCGACGGCGATGATGGTTTCTTTGTAAATGAGTTGGCGGATCGTCTTCATGCGGATCAGCCTTGGGTTTTCACTGTTCGGTTACGTGCTTTTATCCAAGAGCGTAAAGACCAATTGTTGTGTCGTTTCGACAACCATAACGCGCCAGTTAAGAAGGCACCACCATGCAAAACCAACAGCAAACCAACTAAAGAATAATTGCCGGACGCTATCCAACTCTGGCTAAGGTTGATCAAGTTGTAATACAAAGCAAAGGCCAATAGCGCAAAAACAAAGCTGCCGTTTCGACTTGCACGGGAGTTGCCGCTGGAAATGGCAATGCCCAAAAACACAAAGTTAAATGCCGCAAAAGCCAAACCGATGCGCCAAGCCAATTCACCCTGATTGATGGGGCTGGGCTGGCTGACTAACTCTAAGCTGGACTTTGCCTTAGCCGGGCCGCCTTCAAACGGGTTGATTTTTGAGGTTTGAATGATGTTGCCATATTCTTCAAATTCGCTGACCTTGGTTTGCCCATTTTGGATGTCGGTCTCAGCGCGCTGGCCTTGGTTCAAAAGCAAGTACTGGCTGCCGTCCCTGCTTTCAATGTGCCCTGAGCGCGCTGTGGTCACGGACTCCTTGCTGCCCGTGACAGCAGAGATGAAAATATTGTTGCGACCAATGGTTTTTCCATTCGCATCGGTTGTTTCTTTGTCAATAAAAAAGACACGGTTGCCATTGGCTGACTCTTGAAATTGACCCGGAGCGATGCGGTCTAAGTCGCCGCGATGTGCAAATTTCGTACGCATGTTTTGTGTGTGCTCATTTGACCAGGGCAAGACAATCAAGGCTAATAAGGCAATGATAATGCAAACAGGCCAGGCAAAGCTAAACAACGGGCTGAGCAAACCCGACAAACCGCGACCGCTGGAGAACCAAATAACCATCTCGCTGTCACGGTACATGCGTGACAGGGTGGCGACGATGGCGATGAACAAGCACAGGGTCAAAATGGTCGGCAAGTGGCCGAGCACGAAATAGCCCATGATCAGCAGCACGTCGGTCGGGTTGACGCGACCCCGGTTGGCCAGAAACAGCACACGAATCAGCATCATGGTCATCACCACAGTGATCAAAACCACCAAGGTTGCACCAAAAGTTCGGCTTAATTCTTTTTTAATCGAAGAATGAAATAACATTGTCACTATTGTACGGACAGACTGCCACCCCAAAGTGGGTCAAAATACCATTCAACCGCTATCCAGATATAACTTCCCAAATGGACCCCAAAAATGGAACTGAAACTGATTTCTCAAGATTTAACGCAAACCAGCAATACGGCTTGTGACGCTTTGATTGTGCTGGTTCCAGAGTCTTTTAGCCCAGCCAAGGTTAAAACCAAGGATGCAGTTTCAGCCAATTTGGCTGATTTGATTGCCCAAGCGCTGAAAGAGGGCGATTTTGAGGCAAAAACCGGCAAATTACTGCAACTCTACCGCTCAAGCCATGTATCTGCTACACGCACAGTCTTGGTTGGCGCGGGGGATGGCTCGGTCAAAAGTATCAAAACGGCGGTGAGCGCAGCGGTGGCGGCGGTCAAATCAAGCTCGACGAAGAAATTGGTCATTTGCCTGAGCGAATTGCCGACAGCCAATGCAGAGGCCGTCAAAGCGACCCTGCTTGCCGCTGCCGACGCCAGCTACGTCTACACCAGTACCAAAACAAAAATCGAACCCCGCAAGCTCACGGAAATCACTGTAGCTGTTGCTAAAGAGGCTTTATCTGCTGCAGAATTAATAGCTGCTAAGGCATATATTACGCCGGCTATCGCTGGCATTGAATTTGCTAAAGAGTGGGGCAATCGACCAGCAAACCACGCCACGCCTGAACTCTTGGGCAAAGCCGCCAAAAGCCTAACCAAATACAAAAACATCAGCGTCGATGTATTGGGGCTCAAAGAAGTGACCAAGTTGGGTATGGGCTCCTTCATCTCCGTGGCGCAGGGGTCGGACCAGCCGCTTCAGTTTATCGTCCTGAAATACAGCGGCGCGGCCAAAAACGTCGCGCCTACCGTCCTGGTGGGCAAAGGCATCACCTTTGACACGGGCGGTATTTCGCTCAAACCGGCCCCTGAGATGGACGAAATGAAGTTCGACATGTGCGGCGCTGCCAGCGTCTTGGGCACATTTCGCGCCTTGGCGGGTTTGCAACCGGCCATCAATGTGGTCGGCTTGATTCCCGCCTGCGAAAACATGCCCAGCGGCAAAGCCGTGAAACCGGGCGATGTGGTGACCAGCATGAGCGGCCAAACCATTGAAAACCTGAACACCGACGCCGAAGGCCGCTTGGTGCTGTGCGACGCGCTGACCTACGCCGAGCGCTTCAAACCCGCCGCCGTTATCGACATCGCCACCTTGACCGGGGCCTGCGTTATCGCGCTGGGTGCTGTACGCAGCGGCATGTTCAGCGCCAACGACGCATTGGCCAAAGCCTTGTTTGAAGCGGGTGAGCGCAGCGGCGACCCGTGCTG
>CBDUEA010000018.1:0-11547 GCA_965365965.1 uncultured Polaromonas sp.
ATGGGAACATACCATTGTGGTGACACCCACAGGTTATGAAGTGCTGACGCTGTCTGCAGGTAGCCCGCCCATACCGGCTTTTGTGACTTCAACCGCAAGCGTCGCTTAAAGTTCTTTTTTGTCTGCCATCTGCTTTTAAATTCAATCAGACATGCAAGACACACATCTGGGCTTAAACCGACCCATTGATGTTTTAAAGGACAACTTTCGGCATAGCAAAAGCCAGATCATGGCGGATATGCAAGCGCATGGCTCCGCCACAAGGAGTATCAGCAGCTTGCTATTAAAGCTCTCAAAACTGGCTGACACAACCTTGCAAACGCTGTGGGAGATGGCGGAGTTTCCTGCGGATTACGCACTCTTGGCGGTTGGCGGCTATGGCCGAGCAGAACTTTTCCCCGGCTCCGACATCGACGTTTTATTGCTGCTGCCAGACGATGCGCAACCGGATGAGCAAGCACCAGTACGCCATCGGATTGAAAACTTCATCAGCAACTGTTGGGATATTGGGCTGGAGATTGGCTCATCCGTCAGAACCGTGGCGGATTGTGTGGCACAAGCAGAACATGATGTGACGGTGCAAACCAGTTTACTGGAGTCGCGTTTGATTGTTGGCAACAAGCTTTTGTACGCACGGTTTTCGCTGGCCTTCAATGCCAGCCTAGACGCCAAAGCTTTTTTTGTCGCCAAGACCTTGGAGATGCGCCAACGGCATAACAAATTTGAAAATACGCCTTACGCACTGGAGCCCAATTGCAAAGAATCGCCCGGCGGTCTGCGTGACCTGCAAGTTGTTTTGTGGGTGGCGAAGGCGGCAAAATTGGGCAAAAACTGGGATGATTTGGCGCGTAACGGTTTAGCCACGCCATTTGAAGTCAAGCAAATCAAACGCAACTTAGCCTTGCTGAACCTGATACGCGCGCGTTTGCATGTGATCTCTCACCGACGTGAAGATCGCTTGGTTTTTGACTTGCAAACGGCAGTTGCCGAGTCATTCGGTTATGGCGTTGCCCCCACGCTTGCGGTTGCTTCTGCTGCGCTGCCCCCTGAGGGGACAGTTTTGCCTACGGGCGGCCCGTCAGTAAAACGTCTTTTCGTTCGCCCTAGCGAGCAATTAATGCGACGCTATTACTGGGCAGCCAAAGCGGTAACGCAACTGAACCAGATTTTGCTGCTGAACATTGAAGAGCGTTTGGACGAAATCAGTCCATCAAATGCAGAAGGCGCATCGAGCAGTCACATCATTCGACCGATCAATGACCGCTTTGCCGAGAAGGCCGGCATGATCGAAGTGCTGAGTGATGATGTTTATATCAAGCACCCACATGCGATTTTGGAAACCTTTTTGCTGTACCAAACCACGGTGGGGCTCAAAAGTTTGTCTGCGCGTACGTTGCGGGCGCTGTTCAATGCACGCAATGTGATGAATGCGGCGTTTCGCAACGACCCTGTCAACCATGCCACATTCATGGCTATTTTGAAGCAACCGGAAGGCTTGACGCACGCGTTGCGGCTGATGAATCAAACCTCTGTGTTGGGCAGGTATTTGTGGGTGTTTCGTAAAATTGTCGGGCAAATGCAGCACGATTTGTTCCACGTTTACACCGTCGACCAACACATCCTAATGGTGCTGCGCAATATGCGCCGATTCTTCATTGCAGAGCACGCGCACGAGTATCCGTTTTGCTCGCAATTGGCCGCCGGCTGGGACAAACCTTGGATTTTGTACACCGCCGCCTTGTTTCATGACATTGCCAAAGGACGTGGTGGCGATCACTCCAAACTCGGGCAACTTGAGGTACGACGTTTTTGCAAACAGCATGGCGTCAACAAAGAAGATTGCAAACTCATCGAATTTTTAGTGGCAGAGCATTTAACGATGAGCCAAATTGCACAAAAAGAAGATTTGAGCAACCCCGATGTAGTCGCCGCTTTTGCAAAACGCGTTGGCAATGAGCGCTATTTGACGGCGCTGTATTTGCTCACCGTGGCCGATATTCGCGGTACCTCACCCAAAGTTTGGAACGCTTGGAAAGGCAAGCTGCTCGAAGACGCGTACCGCATGACGTTACGCACGCTTGGAGGGCGGGCGCCTGACCCAGACGCCGAGGCGCAAATGCGCAAACGTGAGGCATTGGTCAACCTCGCCTTATTTGCTGAACCTTTTGAAGGGCACAAAGCTTTTTGGGACACCTTGGACGTGAGCTATTTCATGCGCCACGATGCGCAGGACATTGCGTGGCACACTCGCCAGTTGTCTCGTTGGGTGGGCAGTGACAAACCGATTGTTCGCGCCCGCCCTTCCCCGTTGGGCGAAGGTTTGCAAGTGGTGGTTTACACACCTGATCAAGCTGATTTGTTTGCGCGCATCTGTGGCTATTTTGACCAGTCGGGTTTCAGTATCTTAGATGCCAAGGTACACACCACGAACAATGGTCATGCATTGGACACCTTCCAAGTCATCACGGCCAGTCTGCCAGAGCATTACCGTGAGCTGACCAGCATGGTAGAGGTCGAGCTGACGCGCACGGTAGAAGCACAAGGTGCGCTGCCAGCGCCCTCACGCGGTCGCGTGTCGCGACGGGTCAAGAGCTTTCCCATCACCCCGCGTGTGGATTTACATCCCGATGAAAAAGCACAGCGCTGGCTACTCAACATCTCCGCCAGTGACCGAGCTGGTCTGCTGTATTGCGTCGCCCGTGTTTTGGCGAAGCATAAGATCAAATTGCAAGTCGCCAAAATCACCATGCTGGGTCAATGCGTCGAAGATACTTTCTTGATTGATGGCGCGTCTTTACAGCACAACAAGGCACAAATTGAGATTGAAACAGAGTTGCTAGAAGCGATTGCAAATAATTAAAGCAAGCTGTGGGTCAAGCTGGCTTTAATCGTCTTCTTGTTCTGCTAAGTCAGGAAATAAGATGTCAGTAAAACCGAATTGCGTGAAGTCTGTCATGCGCATTGGGTACAACTTGCCAAGCAAGTGATCACACTCGTGCTGCACAACCCGAGCATGAAAACCGTCAACCGTGCGGTCAATTGGATCACCGTATTGGTCAAAGCCTGTGTAACGAATTTTGGAGTAACGGGGTACAAGACCACGCAGACCAGGTACGGAAAGGCAGCCTTCCCAGCCATCCACTTTCTGATCATCTAAAGCCGTAATGACAGGGTTAATCAGCACCGTGCGCGGCACGATGGGCGATTCGGGGTAACGCGGGTTGACAGTGTCTGTGCCAAAAATAACCACTTGCAAATCAACACCAATTTGCGGTGCGGCCAGACCGGCCCCACTAGCAGCGCGCATGGTGTCCAGCATGTCTGTGATCAGCACATGCAGCGCATCAGAATCAAACTGCGCGTTTTCAAGTGGCGGCGCAACACGCAGCAAGCGCGGATCACCCATTTTAAAAATCTCGAGAATAGTCATAAAGCTTCTCCAGAAAAATCAGGTTGAAGCAAGGCCAGTACGCCCGCCTCATCAAGAATAGGTATCTCTAACTCTCGCGCTTTATCTAGCTTGCTGCCGGCATCACTGCCAGCGACAAGGTAGTGTGTTTTTTTGCTCACGCTGCCTGCTACTTTTCCGCCTGCTGCTTCCAACATTTCTTTCAATTGCTCCCGCCCTAAAGTCGGCAAAGTGCCAGTAATCACAAACGTCTTACCGGTCAAAGGTAAAACGGCTTGCGCTGCTGGCTCGCTCTCTGTCCATGTAATCCCACAGGCACGCAGCTGCTCAACGACTTCACGGTTATGTGCTTGGTCAAAAAATGTGCGTAAACTCAACGCGACAATAGGACCCACATCGTCAACTTGTGTGAGTTGCTCAAGTGTTGCATCCATGATGCTGTCTAGCTTGCCAAAATGACGCGCCAGGGCTTTGGCCGTTGCCTCGCCGACATGCCGGATACCGAGTCCAAAAAGAAAACGTGGCAATGTTGTTTGCTTCGATTTCTGTAGCGCTTCAAGTATGTTTTTTGCCGACTTATCGGCCATTCTGTCTAATTCAGAAAGTGAAGTTAAACCCAAACGATACAAATCTGGCAAGGTGTGAATGACACCAGCATCGACCAACTGTTCCACCAGCTTGTCACCCAAGCCATCCACTTCAACAGCACGTTTTTGGGCAAAATGCAAAATAGCCTGCTTGCGTTGTGCGCCACAAAAAAGCCCACCCGTACAACGGTAATCAACTTCACCCTCTTCACGTATAGCTACGCTGTCGCAAACGGGGCAAACATGCGGCATTGTAAAAATATCTGCGCCAGCTTGACGCTTTTCTAAGAGGACAGAAACCACTTCAGGAATCACATCGCCCGCACGCCGTACTATGACCGTATCGCCCACGCGCACGTCTTTACGTCGTGCTTCATCCTCGTTATGCAAGGTGGCATTGGTGACGGTGACGCCGCCCACAAAAACGGGGGCTAACTTAGCAACAGGCGTTAATTTGCCGGTACGGCCTACTTGAACTTCAATAGACAAGACTGTTGTTAACTGCTCTTGTGCGGGGTATTTGTGCGCAATGGCCCAGCGCGGTTCACGGCTGACAAAACCGAGTTGTCGTTGCAACGTCAAGCTGTTGACTTTGTAAACCACACCATCAATGTCATAAGGCAGGCTATCGCGCCGCTCTCCCATCGCTTGATGATAGGCTATCAATTCTGAAGCGCCTCGTGCAATTTTCACTTCGTCTGCAACAGGAAATCCATATTTTTTAAGCGTTTGCAACAACTCATAATGCGTCGCCCAGCTTGGTCCACCTTGCTCCAAACCACTGACCTCACCCACGCCATAAGCAAAAAAACTCAAGGGGCGTTGCGCTGCAATGTTAGGGTCTAGTTGACGCACAGCGCCAGCAGCTGCATTGCGAGGATTGACAAAGGTTTTCTCACCCCGCTCACCTTGCGCAATTTTGTGGCGTTGACGTTCGTTCAGCGCATCAAAATCATCGCGCCGCATGTACACCTCGCCACGAACTTCCAAAACAGGAGGCGCTAGGTTCAATTTGAGGGGAATTTGCCCAATGGTGCGAATGTTGTGTGTCACATCTTCACCCTGCTCACCGTCACCACGCGTTGCAGCTTGCACCAAGACCCCATGCTCATACCGCAGACTCATCGCCAAACCATCAAATTTGAGTTCCGCAATGTACTCGACGGGTGCATCATCCTCTGACAAACCAAGTTCTTTGCGAATCCGCGTATCAAAATTTTGCGCACCGCTGGCTTCGGTATTTGTTTCTGTGCGGATACTGAGCATCGGCACGGCATGACGAACAGTTGCAAATTCCGACAGTGGTTTGCCACCTACGCGTTGGGTGGGTGAATCAGGAAAGCGTAACTCTGGATGAGCCGCTTCAAGGGTCTGTAATTCAACAAAAAGTTTATCGTACTCAGCATCAGGCAACGTAGGCGCATCCAGCACGTAGTAGCGATGCGCATGTAAATGCAACTGTTCATGCAGCGCCTTAACGCGTTGCTCTATGGCGCTAAATGCATGAATCGCTTGTGCATCAGTCTCAGGCGAAGGCTGTGAAGAAAATAGATCGTACGGAACTGGCATGTCATTGACATCATTATTCAAACATTGCTCAAACACACTTCAGGAAAATAAGCGCCGTGCCAAAGGCGATCCAGCGCTTAAATCTCGCATCTCTAAGGTTTGATACAGATTTTCTAAATCGATGGCAATACCATCCAAGGCGGCTTCATTGATGCGCTGGCCCTGATCATCACAGACCACACCATCCATGTTCGTTGCCAACGCTTTCGCACACTCGCGCATACGTGCAAAGGGTTGCTCCGCTGGATCCACATGCGGCACATCCAAGCTCAGTGCGATCTCTCGGATTGCAGACTGCGTTGTGGCGTCTTCAGCCATAGCGGCTTGCGTGTCAAAACTCAAGGTCATCACAGGTGGTAAATTTGCAAGGGCGCAAGGCAAGACCATGCGACCAGGCAGAGCGCCAGCCACGAACCCAAGTCGCGATGCATTTTGCACAACATAGCCCGTACTCCAAGCCGCACCTCTGGCATGCAAGGTAAAGCGTAACTGCGCATCATGCGTGCTGGCAAAGGCATCTAGTTCGCGAGCCCTAGCCACTTCATCGTGCATTTCAGGGAAGTCTGGTGTACCACCGACAGCGTCAGCAAAAGCTTGCGTTTTAACTACAAATTCAGAGTACTCGATATCATTCAAAGCACCCGTCCGATTGGCCAGCTGAACGCCCGCTTGCAAAACGACATAGCGCCGTCCGGCTTTAGGCGTTTCCCAATCGGTGCTGGCTTTACCGCTGTCATCGGCCTCCAGCAAACCTTCTACGGCAAAGGGTTTGCTACCCACTCGGCGCGTCACCGGCATAGCCGCCAAAGCAGCATCACCAGAAATAACCGACTCTAGCTGAATAGCAGCTATCACATCGATCAGGGGGTCTAGATTTGTTTTTTTATCCAGTCCTGAGACAACACTTAAATCGTGGTCAAACTGACTGTCGAACTGAGTCACCGAGAAAGCAGGCTCAATATGCGAGTTAACAAGCAAATCATCCGTGGCATCTAAACGCGTTCCTGCTTTGAAATCCGACGATTCAACGCCTGAAGAAGCTTCGCTCGAAGCCAATTTTGGCGCCGCTTTTCTAGCCGTCCACGTACCATGCGCCACAACGCCGGCGAGCACGACGCCACCAGCAATGGTCAAACCTAACATCAAACTATTCATAGCTAACCTCAGCAATAGAAACTGCAGCTTCCATATCCACGGCAACAATACGCGACACACCTTGCTCCTGCATGGTCACACCAATCAACTGCTCGGCCATTTCCATGGCAATTTTGTTGTGACTGATGAATAAAAATTGCGTCTCTTTACTCATCGCTTTAACCAGTTTTGCATAACGTTCAGTATTTGCATCATCCAGCGGCGCGTCCACCTCGTCAAGCAAACAAAACGGTGCGGGGTTGAGCTGAAAAATAGCAAACACCAGCGCGATCGCCGTCAGTGCTTTCTCGCCACCTGAAAGCAGGTGAATCGTTTGATTCTTCTTGCCAGGAGGCTGCGCCACCACTTGCACACCTGAGTCCAAAATTTCATCACCCGTTATCACCAGTTTGGCATTGCCACCACCGAATAACTCAGGGAACATTCTGCCGAAATGCTCATTCACAGTGTTGAAGGTGCCAGACAGCAAATCGCGGGTTTCTGAATCGATTTTTTTGATCGCGTCTTCCAACGTGGTCATGGCTTCCATCAAGTCAGCCGTTTGTGCATCTAAAAACTGCTTGCGCTCGCGAGCAGCAGCCAATTCGTCAAGCGCTGCCAAGTTGACCGCACCCAAGGCCGCCACTTCACGGTTAAAGCGGTCAATTTCTGACTGCAGCCCACCCAAGCGCACGTTGCCCTCGGTAATAGACAAGGCAACGGCGGCTAAATCTGCCTGTACGTCATTCAGGAGTTGCGTGTATTGCTCCAAGCCCAAGCGCGCCGCTTGCTCTTTCAGGGCAAAGTCTGTCAAACGCAAGCGCAGCGGTTCTAACTCGCGCTCCAGCTGCAAACGGCGCTCATCGGTAGCGCGTAGTTTGGTCGTCAAGTCATCGTATTCGCTGCGTTTAGCGGCTAAAGTTGATTCACGCTCCATCTTGGTGGCCAAGGCTGTTTGCAAACCTGTCTGAGCAGCAACTGCACTTAAACGACCCAACTCATCGGTGGCAATTTGCTCTTCGGAACTGATAGCCACGGCTTGTTGCGTCGCGGTTTCAATGGCGCGCTGCAATTCAGCCAAACGCGCTTGCAAGCTACGTTTGGCAAAAGTAGCTTCTTGTGCTGAACGCTCCAAGCTGCGCTGCTGCTCGCGGCACTCTGCCAACTTCCGTTCAGCGCTGATAACAGCATCACCCAATTGGGCATGCCGCTCTTGCGTGTCGGCCAATTGCATATCAAGTTCTTCAAAACGACCTTCTGCGGTCACGCGGCGCTCTTGCAAATCTTCCAGTTGTGCGTTGATTTCTGCCAAATCGGTGTTGATCTGGTCACTGCGTGCACGGGTTTGCTCTGCCAATTGCGTCATGCGCAAGGTTTCCACCTGCATGCTGTGCGTGCGTGTTTGGCCTTCAGCCGCTTCACGACGCAAGCTGCTCAAGCGGGTGGATGCTTCGGTATACGCAGCCTCAGCCCGAAACAATGCTGCGCGAGATTCTTCGCCAATCAAGACTTGTGCACGCAGTTGTTTCTCTAAACTCTCAATTTCTTGCGCCCGCGCCAACATACCTGCTTGCTCTGAGTCTGGCGCATAAAAGCTCACGCTGTAGTTGGTCACGGCATGACCAGACTTGACGTAAATGACCTCGCCCGCTTGCAGTTTGCTGCGATTTTCCAACGCCTCTTCAAAGCTTTGCGCCGTAAAGCAACCGTGCAACCAATCGTTCAGCAAAGCCTTTTGACCCGAATCATGCAACTTCAGCAAGTCAGCCAAGCGGGGCAATACTGCGGCAGGATTTGGCAAACCGGCTTGTGGTGGGCTGTAAAAGGACAGTTTGGCTGGCGGTGCATCAGCACCGGTTGCGCCTAAAAAGCCACGTACCAGGTCTAGCCGTGAGACTTCAAGGGCACCCAAGCGCTCGCGCAAAGCGCCTTCTAAAGCGTTTTCCCAGCCTTGCTCGATGTGAATTTTGCTCCAAAGGCCTGCCAAACCATCTAAACCGTGCTTGGCCAGCCAAGGCTTGAGTTTGCCGTCTGTTTTGACCTTGTCTTGCAGCGCCTTCAAGGCTTCCATGCGGGCTGACAACTCTGCGTGTTTGGCCGATTCTTTATTCACAAACTGTTGCTGAGTGCGACGTGCATCATCCAGCTGCGGCACCACGTCTTGCAGTTCATGCAAACGCGCCTCGGCTTCAGATTGCGCTTCTTGCGCGGTCAACAGCTGACTTTGCAGATTCAGCAAGCGTTGCTCGTCGGGCGCAGACAAGGCATTGCGATCCATCGTCAAGCGCTCATGTCGCGTCGTTAACTGGCGCGATTGGTCTTCAATATTGCGTTGGTCCGCAGCCAGCACTTGAATTTGCTGCTGCACTTGGCTGACGCTGCTGCGCTGCTCGTTGGACTTGTTCTGCGCTTGGCGCAAAGCTTCTTCAAGTTCTGGCAATTGTCCCGCTTGCTCCTCAACTTGCGCGCTAAGCAGTTCTTCCTTCTCGTCCGCATCCAAACCTTGCTCGGCCAAGGTTTCGCTTTCTTGCAAAGCCACCTCTTTACGCGCCGCCCACTGGGTGGTTTGTTCTTTCAAGGTCAACAAACGTTGTTCAACCCGTTGACGGCCTTCCACTACAAAGCGGATTTCCGCCTCTAAACGCCCAACTTCACTGCTGGCCTCGTACAAATGCCCTTGCGACTGGTTCACTTGGTCGCCAGCGGCGTAATGCGCTTGACGAATCGTTTCTAGTTCTGACTCTATGTGGCGCAAATCAGCCACGCGGCTTTCTAAATCGTTGGTGGCTTGCAAAGCGTCGGCTTTGACCTTGGCTTGATCCGCTTCACTCTCTGCACGCTTTAAAAACCAGAGCTGCTGCTGTTTGAGCGTCACATCAGCCTGCAGCTTGTTGTACTTCTGCGCCACTTCGGCTTGTTTTTCAAGCTTTTCCAAGTTGGCGTTCAACTCACGCATGATATCGTCAACCCGCGTCAAGTTTTCGCGGGTGTCAGACAAGCGGTTTTCGGTCTCGCGGCGGCGTTCTTTGTATTTAGAAACGCCAGCAGCCTCCTCCAAGAACAACCGAAGTTCTTCAGGTTTGGACTCGATGATGCGGCTGATCGTGCCCTGACCGATAATCGCGTAGGCGCGAGGACCTAAACCCGTGCCTAAAAACACGTCTTGCACGTCACGTCGGCGCACCGACTGGTTGTTGATGTAATAACTGGAGTTGCCGTCGCGCGTTAAAACCCGTTTGACGGCGATTTCAGGGAACTGGCTCCATTGGCCGCCCGCACGGTGGTCTTCGTTAGAAAACACCAGTTCGACGCTGGAGCGGCTAGAAGGCTTACGAGTCGTCGTACCGTTAAAAATGACGTCTTGCATGGACTCGCCGCGCAATTCCGAGGCGCGACTCTCCCCTAACACCCAACGCACAGCGTCCATGATATTGGACTTGCCGCAACCGTTGGGACCAACGACACCGACCAACTGGCCTGGCAAATGAAAGGTAGTGGGTTCTGCAAAAGATTTGAACCCAGACAACTTGATGGAAGAAAGACGCACTGCTATCCCTGTATTTTTTTATGATTTTACCTGACCCACTGACCGCAAAAGCAGTGACTTGACGGGATAATGTGTCGCTATGAATCCCTTGCTTGCCAAATTACAACCTTACCCGTTCGAGCGGCTCAAACAACTCTTTCTGAGTGTGACGCCCAATCCAGCCTACAAACCCATCAGTTTGGGCATTGGTGAGCCTAAACACGCGACGCCAGAATTCATCAAAACCGCCTTAACGGGCGCTTTAGACGGTCTAGCAGCTTACCCCGCTACAGCGGGTGAACCCAAATTACGCGAGGCTTTTGCAGCTTGGATGCAAGGCCGTTACGGCTTGAGCATCAACGCCAGCACCCAAGTTCTGCCCGTTAATGGCTCCCGTGAGGCCTTGTTTGCCTTTACCCAAGTCATTGTGGATGCCACCCAAACAACCATGCAGGCCAGTGTCACCCAGCTACCCATTGTTGTTTGCCCGAATCCTTTCTACCAAATCTACGAAGGTGCGGCACTTTTGGCTGGCGCTGAGCCTTATTACGTCAACAGCGACCCTGCGCGTAACTTTGGCGTAGATTGGGACACCGTCCCAGCCGACATTTGGGCACGCACGCAGATGATTTTTGTCTGCTCTCCCGGCAACCCCGCCGGTGCTGTGATGCCGCTGGACGAGTGGAAAAACCTGTTTGAACTCTCTGACCGCTACGGCTTTGTGATTGCCAGCGACGAGTGTTACAGCGAGATTTACTTCCGCGACGACGTCCCACCGCCCTTGGGCGGGCTAGAAGCAGCGGCTAAATTGGGTCGGAGCGACTTCAAAAACATCATTTCCTTCACCAGTTTGTCCAAACGCAGCAACGTGCCGGGTATGCGCAGCGGATTTGTGGCGGGCGATGCAGCCATCATCAAGCAGTTTGCGCTGTACCGCACCTACCACGGTAGCGCTATGAGCCCAGTCGTGCAGGCGGCAAGTCAAGCGGCTTGGAGCGACGAAACACATGTTGCAGCAAACCGCGCCCTGTACCGCGACAAATTCATGCAAGTCACGCCGCTGTTGGCTGAGGTGTTGGAAGTCGCCTTACCTGACGCTGGATTTTATTTATGGGCCAAAATACCCGTTGCTTTGAAGTTAGATGACGCAACTTTTGCCCGCCAGCTGCTAGCCCAATACAATGTGACGGTCTTGCCGGGCAGTTATTTGGCGAGAGTTGCGCAGGGCGTGAATCCAGGCGATAACTTCATCCGTATGGCTTTAGTAGCGTCGACCGCTGAGTGTGTTGAAGCTGCGCAGCGTATCGTGCGTTTCGTTAAAT
>CBDUEA010000019.1:0-11519 GCA_965365965.1 uncultured Polaromonas sp.
TGGGTACCAACAGCCCGTCCGGTTGGGGCGCTGATTTTGGTGAGTTTTACCGCGCGGTGGAGTGGATGGGCTTGCAGCGCCACCTGAAGATTTTGGGTATTTTTGCCCGATTGACGCTGCGCGATGGCAAACCCAAGTACTTGGCTGACACGCCGCGCTTTATCGACTATGTACGCAAAACGGCTGATCGTTACCGCGAGTTAGGACCATTTTTGAAGCTGCTCGATCAGATCGAAGGCATTGAGACGCCTATGGGCTATTCCTTTGGCAAAACGTAAGTTAAATTTGTCTAAAAATGCCTAAAATCACTCAAAAGTCTCATTTTAGAGAAATTTTTGGCTGTAGCCGGCGTATTAATTCATTAGTTTGCTATTAAATAGATAGTAAATATTACGCTTTGTAAGCTTTAAATTAAACCTTTATGCCAAGATTTCACTGTCCTGTAACGCTGCAAACGGGCGACGAGCTTACTTTGCCAGCTGGCGCAGCACGCCATGTACAGGTGCTGCGCATGCAGCCGGGTGGCGAGATAACTTTGTTCAGCGGTGGCAAGGATGCGGGAGAATTTGTCGCTACGATCACGCACATGGGGCGCAGCGATGTGGGTGTGTTGGTGGGCGCTCACTGCGCGGTAGAGCGAGAGCCACTGAATCAAATCCATTTGGCCATCAGCATTCCTGCCAATGACCGCATGGACTGGTTGGTTGAAAAAGCCACCGAACTGGGCGTCTCCAGCATCCAGCCCTTGATGTCTGAACGCAGCGTGTTGCGACTGAGCGGTGAGCGGGCTGACAAAAAACGCACCCACTGGCAAGCCGTGGCCGTGGCCGCTTGTGAGCAGTGTGGCCGTAACCGCGTACCGCCCGTTTATCCGATGCTGACTTTGACCGCTTGGTTAACTGCTTTGCCCAAAGTAGAAGGCCTTGAGGCAATTGCACACAGCCGTTTACTGCTCTCGCTTCGACCTGAAACGCAAGCGTTGACAACCCTAGCGGCGAGTTTGCGAACTGATTTGAGGGGGGTGACCTTCCTTTCCGGCCCAGAAGGTGGCCTCAGCATGGCAGAAGAAGACGCTGCTTTGGCGCAGAATTTTCAGCCAGTGAGCCTGGGTTCACGCGTGCTACGCGCAGAAACGGCTGCTTTGGCTGCTTTAACCCTGCTGAGCTTGGAATAATCTTTTCATGTCCATCACTTCGATTCACACAAAACAGGACCTCAACGCCTTATGAACCGCAATCTCTGGCTTTTAACCATCGCCCAAGGTCTGTTTTTGACCAATAACGTGACCTTCATCGCCATCAACGGCTTGGTGGGGTTGAGCCTTGCGCCATTGGGCTGGATGGCGACGCTGCCCGTCATGGGCTATGTGGTGGGTGGTGCGCTAAGCACGGGGTTGGTGGCGCGCACGCAAAGTCGCTTTGGACGCAAAACGTCGTTTCAAATGGGGCTGTTGGTGGCACTGCTTTCTGCCGCTGTGTGCGCCTTTGCTGCGGTGACGCGGCAGTTCTGGCTGTTGGTGGCCGCCACCATAGTGGCGGGTTATTACAACGCCAATGCCCAGTTATACCGTTTTGCGGCAGCAGAGTTGGCAAAATCTGAATTTAAGGAGAAAGCGGTCTCTTGGGTGCTGGCTGGGGGCTTGATTGGCGCTGTTTTGGGGCCTAATTTGGCGGTATGGACAAAGTCTATGTTTGCTACGCCTTTCGCGGGAGCCTATTTGACGCTTGCATTTGTAGCTATTGTTTCGATAGTAGTTTTGTCATTTATTCAGTTCCCACCCGTACCACCTAAAACAAACTTTAATAGTGCTGGCGATGTGGGCCGACCGTTGGCAGAAATCATGCGGCAGCCTGTCTTTATTGTCTCAACCGCCGCTGCCGCGCTGGGTTATGGGGTGATGAATTTGCTCATGGCGGCCACGCCCATTGCCATGCAACAGTGTGGTTTCCAGTTCACGGATGTCGCCTTTGTTTTGGAGTGGCATGTGATTGGCATGTTCGCGCCAGGTTTTTTCACGGGTCATTTGATCAAACGCTTTGGTGTCTTGCAAATCATGGGCATCGGCGTGCTGTTGAACCTGGTTTGCATTGGCATTGCCCTCTCAGGACAAGATTTGCATCAGTTTGTGGCGGCCTTGTTTTTATTGGGCGTGGGTTGGAATTTTCTGTTCACGGGCAGCACGACGTTGGCGTTGAGCACCTACACGCCCGCTGAAAAAGACCGCGCCCAAGGAGCGATCAACTTTTTCACTTTTGTGGTCTTAGCCCTGAGTTCTTTTGCCTCGGGCGCTTTGGTCACCACCCGTGGCTGGACGTTGCTGAACTACGGCTCCCTGCTGCCAGTCTTGTTGACCGGTGCTGCGCTGGCTTGGCTTGCGTTGCAGCGTCGTGCGCGTCACAATGCGAATGTTTGAGGCATGCATGCCTCAATGGTTGATTTAATTTTGACACTACATTTAAACGAATAGGAAAACATCATGGGATTACTTGACTCTGTACTCGGCGCTGTTCTGAACGGTGGACAGCAGCAACAGGCTCCAGCCGCCGGTGGTGGTTTGGGTGGCATCATTGGCATGCTGGCTAGCAACCCACAAATTTTGTCGACCATTACTGGCATGCTCAGCAATGACGGCGGCCACGGTGGTTTGGGCGGTTTGGTGGGTAAGTTCCAGCAAGCTGGCATGGGCGATGCGATTGGTTCTTGGATTGGCACCGGTGAGAACCAAGCTGTGACGGGGGATCAGTTGGGTAATGTGTTGGGTGAAGACGCTTTGTCTGGTTTGGCTCAAAAAATGGGTTTGAACGTTGGCGATGCCGGTGGCATATTGGCAAAAGTGCTGCCAGAACTGGTAAATCACATGACACCTACTGGTCAAGCACCAACAACTGGTTTGGGCAATGCAGGTGATTTGATGGGGATGCTGGGTGGTTTGCTGAACCGAAAAGCCTAAACTGGAAACTGCCGATCAAGCCATGCCTGCAAACAGGTAAATACAAGGGCTTGGTCGGGTTCATTCAGTATCTCGTGGTACATGTGCTCAAAGCACTGCGTTGCCACACAGTCGGGGGTGCTAGCCGCAAACGCCCGACTTCCTGCCGGATTGACCAATTTGTCTTGTCCTGCAAACATCAACAGGGTCGGTGTTGTCCATTGCGGCGCTAACGCAACCGTAGCGGGACCAGCCGTGGCGATAAATTTTGCCAAACGTGCAGAAATGCGGTCATGGTCCAAAGGGTCCGCCAAATAAGCCTTAACCACTGCAGGATCGTGGCAAATCAGCTGCGCGTCTAAACCGTTGTTGATGCGTAAATTTGGGGCGATAGCAGGCAAAGTCGCCAGCAGTAGCTTTTGAATCACATTAAGACCTGGGTCAAGCGCCGGTGAAGACATCACCAAGGCGTCCACATGACCTAAATTGAGTGACACAAATCGCCCCACCACGCTGCCACCCATGCTGTGGCCTAGCAAGATGAGGGGAAAGTTCGCAGGCATCTTAGCCTGCGTTTGCGTCAAAACCAGCAACAAATCATCCAGCAACCGGTCATCACTGGGCAGGCCACCACGCGCGCCGCTGGATTGGCCATGTCCAAATTGGTCATAACCGCGCACATCAAAGCCCCAGTTGTTCAGATGTGCGGCCACGTGGGCGTAACGTCCCATGTGCTCACCCAGTCCGTGAACCAGCAAAACCGTACCGCGTTTTGTTATCGCCGTTGTTTGCAACGGCCAATCGTACATACAGAGGCGGTTACTGTCCGCGCTTTCAAGTGAAGATATCAAGGCGGGAGAGAAAGGAGAGACTGGCGTGAAGGCGTTGGTCATCAGTGACTTCCAGTTTTAAAAGAGTTGATGTTTGGCATGTGGCCAAATCATGCCAGCATTCGCCATGCCAAACCAGCCAAGCCACAAGCCAGTAGCACGGGGATGACCCCTACCTTGTACTTGATCAAAGCTAGCGCAGCCAGTAAAGCCACGGTAACTGAAAAGTAATCAATGCGGCTGAGTAGGGCATCGCTTGGCAAAGATGTTGCATTTAAGCTGATATGTGCAAAGAAAAACAAGGCCAAACTTGCTATCACACCTACCACTGCTGCAGTGATAGCCGTGAGTGGTGCGGTGAATTTCAAGTTGTTATGGGTTGACTCAACCAACGGACCACCAGCCAAAATAAACATGAAGGAAGGTAAAAAAGTAAACCAGGTCACCAACGTGGCTGCTAAGGCAGCGCCTAAAAACAAAGCGTCAGGTCCCAAAACTTGCTTGCTCCAACCACCTACAAACGCCACGAACGAGACCACCATGATCAGCGGCCCTGGGGTTGTTTCTCCCAAGGCCAAACCGTCAATCATTTGCGATCCAGTCAGCCACGTAAACTGCTCCACCGCGCCTTGGTAGACGTAGGGCAGCACGGCATAGGCACCACCAAAAGTGAGTAAAGCGGCCTTGGTGAAAAACCACGACATTTGCGTCAATGCGCCGTGCCAGCCTTGGTAAGCCATCAATACGCCCATCGGCAATAACCATAGCACTGCGCACACCAGCAAGACGGTAGTAAGACGAGATTTTTTGAAGCGCGCGTGTTCGGGCGTCGGCGTATGGTCGTCAATCACAGACGGTAGGTGTTCAGTTGCAGCCTGTGCATTGTTAGATCCATGGCCAGCGCTGCCTGCAAATTGGGATGGCGCAAATTTGGCACCCAGTATGCCAATAATCGCTGCGCCGATCAAAATCAACGGGAAGGGCATCTTGAAGAAGTAAATCGCCAGAAAACTCAGCACGGCGACAGCCCACAAAATGGGCGCTTTGGTTGGAGTTTTCAGCGTTTTAGAGCCAATGCGATACACCGCTTGCAAAACAATCGCCGCAACCGCTGGCTTGACACCATACAAAATGGCCATCACCCACGGCACATTGCCAAACACCACATAAACATAGCTCAGCGCGATCAAAATAAAAAACGATGGCAACACAAACAGCACGCCAGCCACCACACCACCCCAAGTGCGGTGTAGCAACCAGCCAATGTAAATGGCCAGTTGTTGTGCCTCGGGACCGGGCAACACCATGCAATAGTTGAGCGCGTGCAAGAACCGTTTTTCAGAAATCCAGCGTTTTTCTTCGACCAACTCGCGGTGCATGATGGCAATTTGCCCAGCCGGTCCTCCGAAGCTGATGAAGCCAAGTTTGAGCCAGAATTTGAGCGCTTGTGAGAAACTTACTGTCGTTTCAGGGGACATGGGTTGTTTCCGAAGAGCCGAATTCTCGAAGCTTACCGCTTGACTGAATAGAAGCGTTAGCGGGAGAACAAGAACACAGACGTTCCAGCCAACAAGTTAGGTGCAAACCGCACAGTTTTGCCTTCTTGCATGCCAAAACTGTCTAAGACCTTGAGGCCGTTTTGCAGCGCCAATGCGTTTAAATCGGCATGCGTGCCAACACGTATGTTGGGCGTGTCATACCACTGGTAAGGCAAGCGGCGGGTCACAGGCATGCGACCTTTCAAAATGCTCAAACGATTCGGCCAATGTGCAAAATTAGGAAAAGCAACAATGCCTAAACGGCCGACGCGCACGGTTTCGCGCAGCATTACTTCAGCGTTGCGCAGGTGTTGCAGCGTGTCAATTTGTAAAACCACGTCGAACGAGGCATCGTCAAACAAAGCCAAACCTTCGTCCAAGTTGAGCTGGATCACATTGACACCACGTTGTACACATTTGAGGACATTCGCATCGTCGATTTCAATGCCGTAACCGGTGCAGTTGCAGGTTTTTTGCAAATAATCGAGCATCTCACCATCGCCGCAACCCAAGTCGAGCACCCGCGAGCCAGCCGGTACCAAGCGAGCGATGGATTGCATGGTGGCTAAATCACTCATGCTGCCACCTTATTAAAATTCGGTTTTGTAATTTCTTTTAAAATGCTATTAAAATAAGAGCTGACAACGGTTATATAGCGCTGGTCATCGAGTAAAAATGCATCGTGACCATGTGGTGCGTCAATCTCTGCATAACTTACATCCCGCTTGTTATCGAGCAAGGCTTTCACCATTTCGCGGCTGCGTGCGGGTGAAAAACGCCAGTCGGTCGTGAAACTCACCAGCAAAAATTTAGCGCTTGTCCTGGCTAAAGCTTGTTTCAAATCACCGCCAAAATGACGAGCAGGATCAAAGTAATCTAGCGCCCGCGTGATGAGCAAGTAGGTGTTGGCATCAAAATACTCGGCAAACTTGTCGCCCTGGTAGCGCAAATAGCTCTCAATCTGAAACTCAACACCTAGCGTGGTGTAACGGTAAGGGCCTGTTAACTTGTTTGCCGTGTTGTTGAGCCCAAGCTCTTCCTTCAGATCTGTTTTGAGCTGTCGCCCAAATTTGGCGTTCATGACATCATCACTCAGGTAAGTGATATGGCCAATCATGCGCGCAATGCGTAAGCCGCGTTTAGGCACAACCCCTTGCTGGAAAAAATGCCCGCCATGAAAATCTGGGTCAGTGGTGATAGCGCGTCTGGCTACTTCATTGAAAGCGATATTCTCTGCGTTTAAATTAGGCGCGCTGGCTACGATAACGGCATGACGAATGCGCTCTGGGTACTGCAACGTCCAGCTGAGCGCTTGCATGCCGCCCAAACTGCCGCCCATCACGGCTGCGAGTTGGTCGATTCCTAATGCATCCAACAAACGCGCTTGCGCGTTGACCCAATCTTCCACCGTCACGACGGGAAAGTCTGCGCCATAAATTTGCCCCGTTGTTGGGTTTAAATTCATCGGGCCGGTCGAGCCGAAGCAAGAGCCCAAGTTGTTAACACCGATGACAAATAAGTGATCCGTATCAACAGGCTTGCCAGGGCCAATCATGTTGTCCCACCAACCTTCAGATTTGTCTTGAATTTTGCCATCAGCATCCATATAGACACCCGCCACGTGGTGTGATGCATTCAAGGCATGGCAGACCAAAACAGCGTTTGATTTGTCCCCATTCAACGAGCCATAGGTCTCAAAACTGAGGTCGTAGGCATAGATCGACGCACCGCTCAATAAGGGCAACGGCTCTTCAAAATGCATGGACTGAGGGTGCGCAATCAGCGGCATGGTATCAGCCATCAAAGTTTAGGAAACTCGTCTTTGTTATTAGTCATAAAGCGGAAAAGATATTGCGGCTTGTTGTTGAGTCGCAAATGGATACGCCCCAAATACTCACCCAGAATACCGACAAACATGGTTTGCAAACCGCTGGTCAACAAGATAATGACAATGATGGAAGCCCAACCTTTGGACTCGTCGGGATAAAGTAACTTGGCGATGATGACAAACAAAGCACCAAAAAATCCCAGCAAAGCTACCACGCTACCCACAATGGTGACGATGCGCAAGGGGACGATCGAGGTGCCCGTTACCATCCGAAGCCATAGGGAGACGGATTTTTTTAAGTTGTAGTTGCCTTCACCGTAAGCCCGCATGCCATGTTGGATTTCTACAGAAGCAATACGCCGTGTAATCTCCAAAATCAGACCGTCAAGGTAGGCAAAAGGCCCTTCATGGCTGCGAATTTGATCCACAATACCGCGCTTCAATGCTTTGAACGACGATAAATACAAACCTTTGGGTTTAGACAGCAACCAAGACGCCATCAAATCGTTGAACTTGCTACCAGCAATTTTCCAAGCAGCGTGTTGCCGGTTGGCGTAGCGGGTGTAGCACACGTCCGCACCAGCTTCCAATTGCGCCACCATCTCTGGGATAGCTTCTGGCGGGGGCTGCAAGTCATCCTCCATCCGCCCCACCAAGCGGCCTTTGACCAGATTCAAACCCGCCATGCTGGCGTTATGCTGCCCAAAAATGCGCGTAAGCGTCAACCAAAATTAGCTCAAAATCTTGCGCGTACTTCGAATTCGCCATCGCTGCGGAAATACGCGTCACAAGCTCATTTAGACCGCCTTCGTTTCTATAAACGGGAATCAGAATGGAAACAATGGTGCCTGTAGTGGCGCTGGTAGGTAGGGCTGCTTGGCTGAACATCTGCATCATTGTAGCTTCGACTCAGTTGATAACTGTCGAGTAAGCGCTTGTATCAGTGCAAGCACGGTGCAGATGGTTGTTCAAGCGTTGTGTCAGTGTCGCCCTCACAGGGGCTGAAGGTTACAATCCATTCTATTTGACCCCATCATTGGCACCTCATTATGAAGCTAATCTCAGTTGTACTCTCTGGTGGCGCCGGCACACGTTTATGGCCCGCCTCGCGGCAATCTTTTCCTAAGCCTTTTCTTGCTTTGGGCGGCAGCCCGTTGTTGCAACAGGCGATCGAACGCGGCCAAGCTTGCGGGGCGGATGAAACATTGATCGTCACGAACCAAGATTATTTGTTCCTCTCTCGCGAGTTAATAGCTAACTTGGAAGATCCACCTCAAACCAGATATTTATTAGAGCCCAAAGGTCGTAATACGGCTCCAGCCATTGCCTTAGCTGCCTTGGCTTGTTTGCAAACGCATGGACCAGACGTGGTGATGATGGTGTTACCGGCTGACCATTTGATTCCCGACGCAGAAGCTTTTGTGTCCTGCGCACTAGAGGCCGCACGCTCAGCCTTGCAGGGCCAGTTGGTGGTGTTTGGCATCCATCCCACTGCACCTGAGACGGGTTTTGGCTACATTGAAGTTGAAAAAATCGCTCGTACAGCTCAAAAAGCATTGCGGTTTGTAGAAAAGCCAGATGCCGTTACGGCGCAGCAATACCTCAGCACCGGCCGTTATTACTGGAACAGTGGTATGTTTTGCTTCACCGCTGGCACTATTCTGCAGGCGTTTAAAGAGCATTCCCCTGATGTTTTGACCGCCGCTGAACATGCGATGCATGGCGCTCAAACACAAACACGACCAGCCACAAAAAATACCACCCAAGATGCCGTCACTCGTTTTGATGCGCATGCATTTGGCCTGCAACCCGACATCTCGATTGACTACGCCATCATGGAGCGTGCAGACAATGTGACGCTGATTCCGGCAAAGTTTGGCTGGAGCGACGTGGGTACCTGGCCTGCAGTCGCCTTGTCACACACCGCCGACGCCAGCGGCAATACGTTTGAGGCCAATGTGGTGACAGTTGATACGACCAACACGCATGTACAGGTAGAAAGTCACACCCCCAAAGTAGTGGCAACCGTTGGCGTGCACGACCTCATCATTGTTGACACCCCCGATGCGCTTTTGGTGGCGCACAAAGACCAAGCACAAAACGTAAAAGCGATTGTGGATGAGTTGAAAGAGCGCAAGCACGACAGCACCCACATGCCGACCACCGTTAACCGCCCCTGGGGAACTTACGCCACACTCAAAGAAGAGGCGGGCTATAAAGTCAAGCGAATTACCGTCAAGCCCGGCGAATCTTTGAGTTTGCAATACCACCATCAACGTGCCGAGCACTGGGTGGTGGTGCAAGGTATTGCGACCGTGCAAATTGGCGACATAGAGCACCGAACCGAAGTGGGTCAATACCACTACATTCCGCTCAAAGAAGTGCACCGTTTGACCAATATCGGCAAAAACGAGTTGGTGCTGATTGAAGTGCAATGTGGTGCTTACTTGGGCGAAGACGACATTGTGCGGCTGGCTGATGTCTATGGACGCGTCTAGCGGCATTCTTCAACAGTCGTTTTTAAGTGTCGCTAAGCGTGAGTGGCTGAGTTGGCTCAGCTGCGCCATAGTGGCCTTTTTTGCCGCCAGTTTGCTCATTAGCGGCTGGCCGCAGGGTTGGATTCCAGAAATCGTCATACCCTACACCTACAGCGGCGATGGCATGTCTTATTTGTGGAACATCAAACGCGTCATCGAAGGTGCATGGTACTTTGAAAACGTGCACACGGGTTTTCCCTTCGGTTCGAATCACCTCGACTACCCCACCTCAGACACGGGCAGTTATTTGGTTCTCAAAATCATTGGTACTATTTTTCACTCTGCCGTTGCCGCTGCCAATTTGTACTATTTGCTCGGATTCGCCCTGTGTGCGGCGGTAACTTATATTGTCTCGCGCACCCTGGGTATTTCACGCCGATTCGCCGTCGTCAACAGCCTGCTTTACGCGCTAACGTCCTTCCATTTTGGCCGCATCGGGCATTTGTTTTTCACGTGGTACTTTGTTGCGCCTTTGTTCTTTTACTTTGGTTTCAAACTTTTTGCTAAAAAAGTTGATGACACGGGTGGGTCAGTGGGACTGAAAGGGCATCTCTTAGACGGCATCGCCTTGGTTGTTTTGGCCTCTTTTGGCATCTATTACGCTTTGTTTGGCTGCATGGTCCTGTTTGTTTGCGGCGTGCTGGCGGCGGCGATGCACCGCTCTTGGCGTTATGTATGGTCCGGCGTATGTGCTGTTGGTTTTGTGGTGCTTGGGGTGTTGCTCAATGTGGCACCTAGTCTCGTTTATTTGATGTTGCATGGCGAAAACAGAGAAGGCGTCAGCCGGCTCGCGGCAGAGTCTGAACTTTACGCACTCAAAATTACGCAGATGTTGTTGCCCAGGGCGGACCATCGGCTCGAATCGTTTTATGAATTTGCTGGTCAATACAACACGGCTTTCCCTTTGATCACGGAAAACATCAGTGCCAGTCTGGGGGTTATTGGGTCGACTGGATTCTTGTTGCTTGTAGGGGTTGTATTCATCAGCCCGATGCTGAGCTATGCACGCAAGTTTAACGCTCATAACCCCAAAGTTGTATGGCATGGCTTAACAGTTCCTATCCATCAACGCTTGATGGTTTTAAGTTTGTTGGCTCTGTGTTTGGTACTAATGGCGACTGTAGGCGGTTTTTCGAGTCTGTTTGCCATGGTGATTTCCACATCTATCCGAAGCTGGAACCGCATCAGTATTTTTATTGGATTTTTGTCAGTGACAGCTTTTGTCTTGATGATAGATTGGTTGGTACAGAATTATGTGAAACCGGCCTACCAAGTCCGCATCGGCATAGCATTGGCTGGTTTGATTTTGGTCTTTGGCGTTCTAGACCAAACGGCCAAACCGTGCCACACCTGCACATCGGCCAACCAAACATTGTTTGAAAACGATAAAAACTTTATTCAAACCATCGAAAAGGAACTGCCAAAAGACGCAGCTATATATCAACTTCCTTATGTTGCTTATCCTGAAAATGGCGCTATCAACGGTTTGGGCTCATACGATCAAGCGCGCGGCCATCTGCATTCTGAGCACTTGAATTGGAGTTTTGGCGGTATGCGCGGGCGCGAGGGGGATTGGTTTTACAGAAAACTGGCGCAGCTGCCCTTTGATCAGCAAGTCGCCGTCGTCAAAGCCATCGGCTTTGCGGGTATTTACGTCGACCGGCGTGGGTACATGGGGGCAACACCCGATAAACGTTGTGCTGCGTTGGCCGCTCTTCAAACTGACATCAAAGCTGATACCCCAGCTGATAGTCAGGTGAATCGCATTAAAAACGACTGCTTATCGATCATTGAGGTGGAGCAAGGCATTTCGGACGCTCTGAGCCGTGGAGCAACACCTAACGTATTGCGTAGCCA
>CBDUEA010000020.1:0-11443 GCA_965365965.1 uncultured Polaromonas sp.
CGGCTTTTTTTATTTTAGTAACGTTTTTAAAGTTGGTATCAATTCACCAATGAGTGTGCTAATTTGATCATAGCCGCCATCGAATGGTCTTCCGGTGCTATCAATTTTGCATTAGGATAGTGTTTGAAATTGCGCTGCATCGATTGCAAATAAACCGGGTCGTAATGCAGCGTCAGCAACTCCCGCACCACCGGCTCGCACTGGTTGGCTTGCGCCAAGGCCTGCCAGCCTTGCACCACCTCTTTGCCACGCGCTGAGGTCAGCGCTTCTAGGCGTTCACAAAAGAAGGCCGTGTCTTTGACAAAAAAATCGTAATCTTCCAGCAACAACGCCACACGCCCTTCCAGTGGCAGTTGCAAGTTCAGGCAAGGGCTGGCGCGCATTTTTTCCATCAAAGACACCGGCACGGCCACGTTGCCGACTTTTTTGCTCTCGCTTTCCACATACACCGGGCGGCTTGGGTCAAAACGGCGCAGCGCATTCCAGACCAAGGTGTCATAGGCTTTTTGGGTGGGTTGCGGTGTGCCTGGCAATACCCCCAGCACCGAGCTGCGGTGATTCGCCAAGGCTTCTAAATCTAGCACTTGAGGTGTCGCTTGACCTTCTACTACAGGTAAAGCGGCCAAAGCCTGCAACAACCTTGTTTTGCCCGAGCCTGTCGGGCCGCAGATGACGCGAAAGTTCAATCTCTCAGCCAAACGCGGAATATCCTCTACCAACGCCGCCCGAAAAGCCTTGTAGCCGCCGTCAATGATGGTGACTTTGAAGCCAATTTCACTCAATATCAGCGACAGCGAACCACTGCGCTTGCCGCCACGCCAACAGTAGGTCAGCGGCTTCCAGTCGCGCGGCTTGTCCATCACCTCGCGGTTGATGTGTTCGGCAATATTCGCCGCCGCCATCGCCGCGCCACGTTTCTTCGCCTCAAACGCGTTGATTTGCTTGTACATCGTGCCCACTTCAATGCGCTGGGCGTTGTTCAGCGTCGGCCAATTCAGGGCAGCGGGCAGGTGGTCTTCAGCAAATTCAGCCTCTGTACGGGCGTCAAGGATGGTGTCAAAGCTGTCAAGCTGTTGCAGGGCGTCTGCGGCAGAAATAGGGGTCAAACTCATGAGGTGATTGTACAAATATCCGTTCACCCTGAGCTTGTCGAAGGGCGCAGAGTCCTCTAAGAAATTGTTCTACAAGGAGGCACTTCGACAAGCTCAGTGTGAAAGGTGGTGAGATGGTTTAAATCAGCGATTATTCAACTGCTTTTGCAGCTCAGGCCAGATGTTGGCCAAAATGCGCGGGTGCGCCGCCTCGGTGGGATGGATGCGGTCGGCTTGGAAGAGTTTGATGTAATCGGGCGAATCCGCCACGCCTTTGAGCATGAAGGGCACCACGCTGACTTTATTATTTTTTGCAACTTTGCTAAAAACCGCCGCAAACTGCTTGGTGTAATCTGTGCCGTAATTGGGCGGAATTTGCATGCCCAACAACAGCACTTTAGCGCCCGATTTGAGCGCGGTTTGCGTCATAACGTTCAAATTTTCTTCGGTCATCGCAATCGGCAAGCCGCGCAAGGCGTCATTCGCACCCAGCTCGATGATGACGTGGGTCGGGTGGTGCAAGTCCAGCAAGGGCGCCAGGCGGGAGCGACCGCCCGAGGTGGTGTCGCCACTGATGCTGGCGTTGATAATTGTGGTAATTTTGCTGTTTTTAGGCTCATTTTTGCCTTTAGCCGGCGTATTTGTTGCATTATTTGCTACATTATTTGTAGTATTTTTGGAGCTTTTACCCGTCTTTTCATTCCAATTGACCGACTCCGCCAGCCGGTTTTCCAGCAGCGCCACCCAGCCCGTGCCGCGTTTGAGGCCATACTCGGCACTGATGGAGTCGCCCACCACCAAAATAACAGCTGGTTTGGTCTGAGTTTTTGCCGCAAGCTCCTTGCTAAATGCAGGCGTTGCCACGATATAAGGCGCTAAAGCTGTCAATACAGTGGTCAAAGTTGCTACTAAAAAAGAAAGTCGTTTCATGCGTGAACCCATTATTGCCGTAGAACATGTGTTTAAGTCAGTGACCGATTCAACGGGGACTTTAGACATTTTGCGCGATATTCATTTCTCCCTCGCACCCAAGGAAACAGCCGCTATTGTCGGCGCTTCTGGCTCGGGCAAAAGCACCTTGTTGTCGATTATTGCCGGTTTAGACACCCCCACACGCGGCACCGTGCGCTTACGTGGGCAAGACATTTTTGCCGTGGATGAAGACGCCCGCGCCGAGCTGAGGGCGCAAAGCGTCGGTTTTGTCTTCCAAAGCTTCCAACTCATGGCCAATTACAACGCGCTAGAAAACGTCATGTTACCGCTAGAACTGGCCGGCCGCAAAGACGCCCGCAAAGCCGCCACCGAGATGCTGGCCCGCGTCGGCCTGAGTACCCGCCTGACCGCCTACCCCAAAACCCTGAGCGGCGGCGAGCAACAACGCGTAGCCCTAGCCCGCGCCTTCGTCGTCCAACCCAGCGTTTTGCTAGCCGATGAACCGACAGGCAGCCTAGACCACGCCACGGGGGAGACGATCATGAAGCTGATGTTTGAGCTGAATGCTGAGCTAGGCACTACGCTGGTGCTGGTCACCCACGACCCGGCGATTGCAGCGCGGTGTGAGCGGGTGATTACGATTGAGGCGGGGAGGGTGGTTTGAGTTAGTAGCGGTGCTTTTGTCGAGGCGGCTCAGTGCTTAACTGTGCGCTTAGGCGGAAATCGCCACCAAGATACCGCGACGAGGCCTGCAAATGCGGTGTATGCCAGCGTGAACGCCCACGGGGGTCCGTCGTAGAACAAGATTCTTTGAAACCAATATTCGATAAAACTTGATGAATAGCCTCTGTCGCCGACCACGCCGCTCATGTTGCGAAGCCAGTTTTCAAGCGTTGTCAGGGGGCAAGTGACATTGAACCAAGCTTGGCCTGCGACATAGACAATGGTTGCGAGGTGCACCAGCCTGAACCACATCAGATTGACCCACGACCAGCCTTGACCGTTGCCAATGAAGATGAGCATCAAACCGCAGATAACAAAAAGCACGACGCCAACGTGCAGGATGAGAATGGTATTTGCTAGAAATTGATACATGGAAAGATCATTGATGATCGAGTTCAAGCTTCAAAGATGGCAACATATCGTACAGTTTTATTCTGAATTCAAGGCTTCAAAACCTCAATCTCAACCCGCGCCACACCCCGCCGCGTGATGCCAAGGCGGTCAGCCGCTGCGCGTGATAAATCTAGCAATCGACCGCGCGCATGGGGGCCGCGGTCATTCACACGGACGATGACGGATTGCTGGTTATGGGGGTTGGTCACTTTCAGCCGTGTACCAAAGGGCAAGGTTAAATGCGCGGCTGTGAGCAGCTTTGAGCTGAATTTTTCGCCACTTGCGGTGTGTTTGCCGTGAAATTTAGAAGCGTAAAAAGAGGCTAAGCCAATGATCCGCTTGCCTAAACTTCCCTTTTCTACGGGATCTTGGTTTTTTGCTTCTTCAGCTTTGTCCGCTTCGGTTTTTAACGCTTCGTTTATTACCACTTCAGCAGCTGGGACGACGCGCTGTTGAATAGGCTTTTCTGCTGCGTCCATTCCTTGCGCCGTTGCCCCTAAGTTGGCGCACAGAACAAGCCCGCAAAGGCATACTTTATGAAAGTAGCTGTGATTTTTCAAGTCTTTCATGTTGAGTAAATCAAGTTATAAACAATTGCCATAAAGTAAAACCGGTTGCCTGCTGGAGATCAGTGTACAAAATTGCGTTGAGCTGCAGCAAGGGGGTTAAAAACAAGAAATTGGGTAAATTATTTATTTAATTATCTTATAGCCGGCGTTTTTATTTATTTCTTTGCTATATAGTTAATAGCGAAAAAAGAAAGTCCAGTTGGACGCAGTTTTTAACTATAAAAAACATTTTAGCCGACGTATTTATTGATTATTTTGCTATAAAAATTGATCATAAATGCTTGCCCGTGTCAATCGAAGGCTAGGGTGGCCGGATCTCGTGAGGCTTAGCGAACTTCGTCGCCCTCGGTGCCCTGCGCCAAACCGCCTACCAGCCCCAGAGCCATTCCACCGCCCCCACCGGCCCAAGCAGTGTAGTCAGCACGCCCTGCCAAGAACTAAGATCTAAATTACGCATAGGGATGGCGAGTTTGTCGCTGAATAAACAGGCAAGTACGAATTTTTCATGAAACGCGATGCTCCTTTTTCGTTGTCAAGATGCTGGTTCGATCATGCTCCTGCACGTGATACTTTGCCCAACGACGTGCGAGACCCTAATCTCTGGCGCAGCCACGACTGCATTGGCTGTTCGAAAACGCGATTGATCCAAACAGATAAAGCGACTGTGGTCAGCATGAACAACGAAAAGAACCATGGGTTATAGAAAGGAATGGGCTTGGCCGCATAGGTATACAGGCAGGCCAACAACAGCTGTAGAGGAAAGTGAATCAGGTAAATCGCATAGGTTGAGTTGCTCAAGAACCGAACTGGGCGGGTCATGACGGCTGGTACGGCTGCAGGACGCGCGATCAGAAAAATAATCACCGGCAAGTAAACCATCAACAAGTAGGGACGGGTCTCTTGAGATAAAAGCAGTCCCACTTTGTTCCAAGCCCAGAGGCTGGTGATGCTTAGAATAACCACCAAACCGTAAACAGTTTTACGCCGTCTCTTTAGGGCCTCATGCCAGCTGAAAGCCTGTGCTGCCACCCCTCCAGCAAAAAAGTATAGTGCACAGTCCACTATCGACGAATTCACTTGACCCCACAGACGAAGTGCCAGCGCGGTCAGAAGCGCTGTCAGTGTGACGCGAATCGATCCACCCAGAGTGCGTAGCAATACATAAAAAAGGATCAAGATGACCACCTCGACCGACACGGCCCAGATGGGTCCGTTGAAGCTGAAGCCGTCTCCAAACCCCCAGTCACTCACCAGAAAAATCTGCATGACGAAATGCTTCAAATCGTTGGGAATGTAGACGAAGAAACTACCATTTTTAAAGTAATAAATACCTTGGAGAAACGCCACCAACAGCAGGGTGAGCCAGTGCAGTGGCAACAGACGCGAAACCCGCAGGACCAAAAACTCGCGTCCACTAACCGTGCGCGCTGGAATTGACTCTTTATAGAGCCAGTAGAAGATGAAGCCGCTGATGCACCAGAATGTAGGAACCCGATAAGCACCATGTTCGTAAAACCAGCTGAACGCGCTATAGAACGGCTGCTGCTCGCGGATAAACGGTATCTTCGGGTTTGCGGCAAAGGCCAGATGTTGGTAATGCCAGATCACGATGGCCAGCGCCATCACGATACGCAACATCTCGATGCCGTAGAGGCGATTGTCACCAACCAAGTTCCGACGTGACATTGGACTGCTCATGCATTAAAGCTCATAAAGTAGCTGGGCATTGGATTTTAATATGATAGCCGGTTGTAAAAAGCAAGTTTAAACTGACTATCCATGCGACTTTCATGCAGCTTGCTAAAGTCGTTTCCTATTTGGAAAGCTGCAATACGACCTAGACTGCGGCAGCAAGATACAGGGTGATCGAACTATCCTAAAATAGTATTTTGAAATCAATTTGAAATACTATAAATTCAATAGCTGGATGGTAAATAAATACGCTGGCTATAGCCAAAAAAGAATGATTATTTTAGGAATTGAGTCCAGCTGCGACGAAACGGGTGTGGCCTTGGTGAAAACCGAAGGCAGCGCATTGCCGATGCTGCTGGCGGACGCGCTGCACAGCCAGATTGAGATGCACCAAGCCTTTGGTGGCGTGGTGCCTGAGCTGGCGAGCCGCGACCATATTCGGCGGGTGTTGCCATTGACGCAGCAGGTGCTGGACAAATCAGGACTGAAACTTAGCGAGGTGGATGTCATCGCTTACACGCAGGGGCCGGGCTTGGCCGGGGCGCTGTTGGTGGGGTCGGGCGTGGCCTGCGCCCTAGGTGCGGCGCTGGGTAAGCCGGTGCTGGGGGTGCATCACCTCGAGGGGCATTTATTGTCGCCTTTTTTGAGTGCCGACCCGCCTGAGTTTCCGTTTGTGGCGCTGTTGGTGTCGGGCGGCCATACCCAGTTGATGCGGGTGGATGGTGTAGGTCGATACGATATTTTGGGTGAAAGTGTGGATGACGCGGCTGGTGAGGCGTTTGACAAGTCCGCCAAATTGATGGGTTTGCCTTATCCAGGAGGACCAGGGTTGGCCAAGCTGGCGCAAACGGGTAACGAAAAAGCCTTTAAATTGCCGCGCCCGCTGTTGCACAGTGGCGATTTGAATTTTTCATTTGCGGGGCTGAAAACGGCGGTGTTGGTGCAGATTAAAAAGCTGGTGGAGCAAGAAGGTGTACCGGTTGAGCAGTTTTCACCGGCTTTGATGGCAGATATTGCCGCATCCACGCAGGCAGCCATTGTGGATGTGCTGGTGCGCAAGTCCAACACGGCGCTGCAGCAGACGGGTTTGAAGCGTTTGGTGGTGGCCGGTGGCGTCGGGGCGAACCAAAAACTGCGTCAGCAGCTCAATGCAGTGTGCGCTTTGAACGGGATGCGGGTGCATTACCCTGAGCTGGCGCTGTGTACTGACAATGGCGCCATGATTGCCATGGCGGCTGCCATGCGGCTGCAAAGTGGCCAGCAAAAAGCCAACACGGATTATGCTTTTAACGTCAAACCGCGTTGGCCTTTGGACTCCTTGCAAGTTGCAACGAGCTAGTCGCTTCGCTTTCGAATCAGTGAATCTGCAATTGCGTCACTTTGCTCACAGGAACCAGTTTGGTCAATTTCAGAGTGAGTACGCCGTTTTCAAGCTTGGCTTCACTGGTCGAGACGTCAATGTCTTGCGGTAGCTCATACGATGCTTTGTAGTTGCGCTTGGCTTCAGCCACAGTTTCTAAGCGCACCACATTGCCTTCAATGCCAATGGTGAGTTGCTCTTTGCTGATGCCGGGCACATCAAAGCTGAAGGTGTAGCTGGTCTCGTCTTGTGCCAAATCGAAATTCGGTGTACCTGTTGCTGGTGTATTTTGCAACGCTGATGCGTTCGTTAAACCATTGTTAAAAGCGTGTTGAAGGGCTGCGCGGCGAGCCATAGCGGGTGTGTAAAACATGGTGAACTCCTATGTAGAAAATTTAAAAATAAAAAAAATTATCAACCAATCATTCATGTAGCGAAGCTAGCGCTTCCGTTACACTCGCGACGGTTTTGACAAAAGGAACCATCGCATGGAATCACATTTATGTGTCAAACCACCAATTACAAGAGAGAAATCAGATGTTTAAATTTTGCTTGCAGGTCTTGAAAAATAAGGCTTTGCCTCGACTATCTGTCGTTTTTGCAGCGATATTGCTGTTCTTTGCAGGGGTCTGCTCAAGCACTGTTTGGGCGCAGACGCCAACAGTTAAGATCGCCATGATTGAAAGCTTGAGTGGCCCGTTTGGGAATACTGGGGAAGCTGTTTTTCGCAATTTACTGTGGGCAACGGAGCGTGTTAACGCACGTGGCGGTGTCAAGCTGGAACTCAAACGCTACGACAGCAAAGGCCAAGCGGAAGAGGCGCTGTCCATGTTGCGCTCTGCCATTGATGAAGGAGCCCAAGTCATCATGCAGGGCAACTCGTCAGCCGTCGCTGCGGTGCTGATTGATGCGGTCAATAAACACAATGAGCGCGAGCCTGCCAAGCGCGTGCTTTTTTTGAACTACTCAGCAGTAGACCCAATCTTGACCAATGAGAAATGCAGCTTTTGGCATTTTCGCTTCGACGCCCATGCCGACATGCGCATGACGGCGCTGATGGATGTGCTCAAAGATGACAAAGCGGTCAAGAGCATCTACATCATTGGTCAAGACTATAGTTTTGGGCATGCCGTGGCGCGTGAAGCCAAGCGTCAGTTGACCTTGATGCGGCCAGACATCACGGTGGTGGGGGACGAACTGCACCCCATCGGTCGCGTGAAAGACTTTGTACCTTACGCGGCCAAAATCAAAGCCAGTGGCGCACAAGCGGTGCTGACGGGCAACTTTGGCAATGATTTGACATTGCTCGTCAAAGCCGCCAAAGAAGTGGGTTTTGAAGGTAAGTTTTATACCTTCTACGGCAATGCACTGGGTGCGCCTGCAGCGATTGGTGAAGCGGGTATTGGCAAAGTCGTTGCCGTGGCGGATTGGCTACCGAATGTACCTCATGCTGCCAGCGAGGCTTTTTATCAATCATTCAAAGCGCGTTTTCCCAACCCAGCAGACGACTACGTGCACATGCGTATGCAGTTGATGGTTGAAGCGTTGGCGCAGTCGGTGGAAGCTGCGGCCAAGTCAAGCAAAACACAGGTTGTTGATATCGCCGCGGTTGCCAACCACTTGGCGAAGGCGAAGGTCAGCTTTGCCTCTCAAACAGGGCACATGCGCGCTGCTGACCACCAGTTCCAGCAACCTTTGGTGGTGGGTTTGATGGACAAACTGGGTGCGCCTGGCGTGAAGTTTGACGTAGAAGGTTCAGGCTATGGTTTTAGAGTGATCAAGCAAATCAGCGCTAAAGCTGCAGAGCAACCCACGAGTTGCAAAATGACGCAAGCGCAGTAACTGGCGGGTTCAGTTATCAGGAAATACGAAGGACATAAAAAAGGCTGGCTGATTTCTCAGCAAGCCTTTTTTAGTTCGGTAAAGAGCAATGTGCACCCGTGGGTGCCTTGCCTGATCCCGCAGCGATAAGTGGCGGTTCTTGGCGTAAATCGATATCTGCAGACCTTGCAAAGTCCCATGCGATGAACGTGCTGAGTAAAAGCCAAAAGACGATGCGCATCAATGTCTGTTTGTTTTGGAGGAATTTCATGCTTCTCATGCTATTTGCGACTTCATTACTCGGTGCTGTCGTTGAACACAGCTTGACGTATTTTCAAGCCAATCAGTGTGCCTGCAAACGCCAATGGCAGCCAAATCCAGCCATGCAAACTACCCGTAGAAATGCCGCTAAACAGCGCACCAACGTTGCAACCAAAAGCCAAACGCGAGCTGTAACCCATCACCAAACCTGCTGTCAAACCCACGACCCACTGTTTGGCGGTGAGGGGAGTTGATTGGTCTGTAGACGATGAATTGGTTTTTTTTGCACTCACCCACAGTGCACCAGCTAGGATGCCGATGTTGGTGATGGAGGTGACGTCAAGCAGTATGGATTCGCTTAAATGCTTAGCTTGGCTGGCTTGTGACCAAAAAGCATTGGTCGTTGGCTCAAACAAACCCGCAGCCGTACTTAGTTTGCCTGCCCATAAACCAAACCCGTAAACCACGCCCCAAGGTTGACCCGCAAGTATCAAATTGAGTGTGGCAAAAAACGCCAGAAACACCGCACCCCATACCCATCGTTTGCTGAACCAAGTTTTCCCGGGCCCCACCCATAACCGTATCAAAGCGGCCAAACCCAGCAATAAAGCACCTGTGACCAATAAAGCCACGGGTACGCCCCAAGTTTGGACAAAGCTCACAGGTGCCAGCTGGCCTAAAGAAAGCCATGCCTGTAAATGCACAGAACCTAAAAAACTACCCAAAGCAAATAGCGGCAATATGGCCATGTTGAGCGGAAAGCCCAACCCAGCTTTGTATAAGGTACCAGAGCCGCAGCCATCTGCTACTTGCATGGCCATGCCAAAGACAAAAGCGCCCACAATCAAGCTGATGCTAGGGGGACCTAATGCGGCTTGCAATTCAGGGTAGTAGCCCAGCAAAGGCATCGCCAACATCGCTGCCAAAGCAAGGAGAAGCAATTGACCCGCAGCGCCACTGGGGTCACGCTCCGTCACCAAATGCCGCCAACCGCTGGTAAAACCGAACCGTGCTGCAGCCAAAGTTGCACCCAGTCCAATGCCGACCAAAAAAAGAACGGCTTGCCGAACGTAAACGCTCATCAGCAAAAAACCAAAGAAAGCCGCAAATGCGGCACTCAAGAACCAACGTTTCATGTCAAGTGCTTTATGTCAAGTTATTCGGCTTATTTTTCAGACCAGAGCTTGGCATCGATCATCAGTTGTTTGGCGCGGTTGGGTACATTGCTCATAGGCAGGCTAGCGTCTTGTGACCAATCTTGCATTGATCCCGGGTAAAGCTTGGCATTACTCTGACCCAGAATTTCTGAAGCTGCAAACCAGTTGATGGCTGACCAATGCCCTGTGTTGCAAAAAGCAATGGTGGGTGTTTGTGGTTTCACACCCGCTGTCGTCCATATTTGTTTGGCAGCATCTGGCGACACAAAACTCGCGAAGTTGGGGTTGTTGGGAATGAAGAATTTTTCAAACGACAAATTGCTGGCACCTTTGATCGTGCCTGGTACTTTGACTAAAGCATGACGGGTTTCGCCTTTGAAAAAAATCTCGGGGCGGGAATCCATCACCGCGGTTTGACCCGCGCTCACCGCTTTGGCGACTTCAGCTCGGTCAGCCGTCCATTTGCCAGATCGCACCGGCACATAGGTGCTGGGTGGCATTTTGATAACTTCGTCGTCATACGGCAAACCAGCGTGCACCCAGGCTTTCATGCCACCGTTCAAGATAGAGATATCTTTGATGCCATGTTCCTTCAGCACCCAATAGACCCATGCAGCGGTCCCAAAGTCAATGTTGTCGACCCCCGTGGAAATTAAAACCGTGGGCGTGTTGGCTGTGAGTCCCTGCTTTTGCATAAGCTGGGTCAGTTTGTCTAGACTTGGTAATTGTGAAGGATTGGCGGGAGGACCGCGCCATTCTTCAAAGGGAGCACTGGTGGCAACTTCAATGTGGTAATCCTTGTACGAGCTGGCTTTGCGAATGTCGATGACTCGGACGGCGTTATTGGGTTGTTTCAATAAAGTTTGTAGCTGACTGGCACTGAGCAAGGGGGTGGCCCAAGCTGTACTGGCTGCAAAACCGACGCAACATAAAATTAAAAAACGCTTAAACATGAACATCCCACATCATTCTTTAGAAATACAAACAACTATTTTTGATTGAACGAGCGACAAGTCAGTGGCTCAGAGGAGGGGATTTTAATATAACCGTCAGTAATAGTTTGGTTATATGCTTATGCAAACTATGCGGCGTTGAGCTTTTTTAAATGAAGATTGCCATAAAAAAAACGGCTAGCTGATGTTGCAGCTATCCGTTTTTTTGTGGGTTCAAGCCATCAGCGCGTGTAGCCTTCACAAGCACCTGCGTTCGGGCGGCCTCGGCACTCGCGTTTCAGTCGTCGCTCGCGTTCAGGCGTAGATTCTGCCGACCCATGATCTTGTTTCGCTTTGGCAACACGATGGCTGCTGGTTTTCTTCTTCTTGGCCGCAAAAGCAGGCGAGGCGCTCACCAAAGCAACACTCATGCACAGGCTGGTGAGCAAAATACGGATCAATTTGTGAGTGAAAAGGCTCATGGTCAAACGCTTTCAAGAGTTGTAAACAC
>CBDUEA010000021.1:0-11410 GCA_965365965.1 uncultured Polaromonas sp.
TGGTACCAAAGCGGGGCGGGGTTCGATCAGTCTAAGGTCAAACTGTTTGGCGATGCGGTAGCCAAAATCTGTCGCTCCAATTTTGGGAATGGACAATCCACCCGTTGCGACGACGATTGATCGAGTTTTGATGATTCCTCTGTCACTATCAATTTCATAGCTATTCAGGCAATCAGTACGCCGGATATTGTCATTTTTTAAATCTAAATCGGTTAAATCAGCTGAAATAGATCGAATCTGACGCACTTGGCAAGGTTGCCAGCGTTCAACGCCGCCAGCGGCGCATTCCGCCAGCAACATGTCGATCAAGTCTTGCGCTGAGTGGTCACAAAACAGCTGGCCTTTGTGCTTTTCATGGTGAGCAATGCCGTGTTTGTCCATCAAGGCGATGAAGTCGCGCGGCGTGTAGCGGGACAGGGCGCTGCGACAAAAGTGTGCGTTCTGGCTCAAAAAGTTAGCGGGGCTGACGTCTTTGTTGGTGAAATTGGCCCGCCCGCCGCCCGAGATACGGATTTTCTCAGCCACTTTGTCGCTGTGGTCAATGACCAAAACCTTGAGGCCCAATTGCCCCGCCACGCCAGCGCAAAATAAACCAGCTGCACCAGCGCCTATGATGACGGTGTCAAATTGATGCATAAAATCTTATTACTGCGTATAAATGCATGTATTTGACGTTAGTTGGTCTTAAATTCGATGAATTGTTTCAATGGTTAGAGAAGCGATTTACTGTCATGCGTGACAAATCGACCTCGGGCTGTCGCCCTGCAATCAAATCCGCCACGGCGCGAGCGCTGCCGCAGCTCAGCGCCCACCCGCTGGAGCCATGGCCCAAGTTGAGCCAAATGCCGTTGATGCCGCTAGTGCCAATCACTGGCGGACCGTCTGGCAACATGGGGCGCGCGCCGCGCCATTCTTGGACGCTGCTGGTATTGGAGGTGTGAGCTGCGCCGGGGAACCAGTCTTGCAGCACTTTGTAAAGAGTGTCAAAAGCGGTGGAGCGCTTGCTGCTGGGGGCGTCTTTGTTGTCGTTGTTGACAGGAGGGCCGCCAATTTCGGCACCACCCGACACGCGAACGCGGTTGCCCAAGCGGGTGATGGCGACTTTAAAGCGCTCGTCTATCAAGGCGCTGGATGGGGCGTTCAAGTTCTCACGCACCATGGCGCTGATCGAGTAGCCATAGACCGGAATCAAGGGAATATTGAGCCTGAGGGGCTTGATGGATTTGAGCAAGCGGGCGCTGGCCGCGCCGGCACAGAGCACCATCGCGTCGAAGCTTTTGGGAGTTGGTTCATTTGCTAGATAAATCATAGCTGAGTTATTTGATTCGATACTGGTTACTGTCGAATTGAATTCAAATTGAACGCCTAAGTCTTGAGCTTCTTTTTTCAATAACAGGGCGAATTCACGGCAATTGCCAACCTCATCAGTATGAAAGTGCACGGCGCCAAAGAATTTTTTGTCAGGGTTCAAGGCTGGCTCGAGCATGCGGATTTCTTCGGGGGTCAATTTACTGTACGGGACACCGTTTTGCGTCAAGATTTCCAAGCTGGGGAGTATCAGCTTGGCGTCTTTGGCCGTTCGCAAGAGCACGGTCAAGCCGTCACTGCGTTCGTAATCTAGTTTCAGTGCTGTGCTGAGGCCACGCAAACGCTCGCGGCTGTAGCTGGCCAAGCCTTGCATGCTGGCGCGGTTAGCTGAGTAAGTGGCAGGTTTGCAAGCGCGGTAGCAGTCCCACATCCAGCCCAATTCGGCCGCGCTTAAAGGAAATTTGACTTTAACGGGGGCGTGGCGGTTGAGCATTTGCTTCATCACTTTAGCTGGCATACCGGGGGAGGCCCACGGGGCGACGTAGCCCGGCGCAATCACGCCCGCATGGGCAAAGCTGCATTCTTCGGCGACAGAGCGGTGACGTTCAAAAACGGTAACTTCATGTCCGTCTGCAGCGAGTTCATAAGCAGTGGTGACGCCGATAACGCCAGCGCCAACGATGGCAATTTTCATGAGTGATGTGCGAAGTGAATGTGGATTGTGAATTTTTGCTGCAGTGCAGCGTAGCATTATCACGGAATTAAAACCCAGTTGCGGCAGAGGTGACCAGTAAGTGGCGGGTTGACACGTCGCAGACTACGGCTAAATAGGTCGTCCGTGCTATAATCGATAGGCTTTACTAGCTGCATGCCTTATGGTGAGTGGCAAGCAAAGTTATTCGCGAATCAGCCCATTCAAGGTGTTGCTGGTTGTGGCTTTCAAGCAATTGAAGGTCGCGGCTTAACAAATCGGGCGGATTTTAGACCTAACCTTTTGAAAATATTGGAATTAATATGTCAACGACTATGCGTGAAATGCTGGATGCGGGTGTTCATTTCGGACACCAAACGCGTTTCTGGAACCCAAAGATGGCCCCGTTTATTTTCGGCCATCGCAACAAAATTCACATCATCAACTTGGAAAAATCGCTCCCGATGTTCCAAGAGGCGACCAAGTTTGTGCGTCAATTGACTGCAAACGGCGGTACCGTGTTGATGGTTGGCACCAAGCGCCAAGCGCGCGAAATCTTGTCTACCGAAGCGCTGCGCGCTGGTGTGCCGTTTGTCGACCAGCGTTGGTTGGGCGGCATGATGACCAACTTTAAGACGGTCAAAATCTCCCTCAAGCGCTTGAAAGAAATGAAAGTTCAGCAAGAAGCTGGTCTTGACGCTTTGAGCAAAAAAGAACAACTGATGTTTGCCCGTGAAATGGCCAAACTTGAGCGCGACATGGGCGGCATTCAAGACATGACTGGTTTGCCAGATGCGATTTTCGTGATCGACGTCGGCTACCACAAGATTGCTATTTTGGAAGCTCGCAAATTGGGTATTCCATTGATCGGAGTGGTGGACTCTAACCACTCACCAGAAGGCATTGACTACATCATCCCAGGAAATGACGACTCATCGAAAGCAGTAGCTTTGTATGCGCGCGGTATCGCGGACGCAATCATTGAAGGTCGTGCAAGCCGTGGCAATGAAGTTGTTAAAACTGCTGCGCCTGAGGCGGGTGACGAGTTTGTTGAAGTAGCGGAAACGCCAGCGGCGTAAGCGAAGTTATTAGCAAGCCCCTAGTTTGCTAGGAGAAAAATAGGGGGCACTGGTTGCCCTCTTTTTTTAAGTAAAAATAACTTGGTTATTTGGATTAATTTTTTTAGTATTTAAGTATTTTCGATATATTGAGTAGGAGAATTCACGATGACAACAATTACCGCAAGCATGGTTGCCGCACTGCGCGCCAAGACCGATGCACCAATGATGGAATGCAAGAAAGCCCTGACAGAAGCTGCAGGCGACATGGACAAAGCAGAAGAGTTGTTACGCGTTAAGCTCGGCAGTAAAGCCAGCAAAGCCTCTGACCGCATCACAGCCGAAGGCGTGGTGATGTGCAGCGTGAACGGCAATACCGGAGCCATGCTTGAAGTCAACTGCGAAACTGATTTTGTGACTAAGAACGACAGCTTCTTGGGCTTGGCTCAAGCAGCTGCTGACCTGGTTGCAAAGCACAATCCAGCAGATATTGCTGCTTTGGGTGCGTTGCCCTACGCTTTGGATGGCTTTGGCCCAACATTGGAAGACGTGCGCAAAGGCTTGATTGGCAAGATTGGCGAAAACATGAGCTTCCGTCGCTTCAAGCATTACGCAGGCGGCTCACAATTGGCAACCTATTTGCATGGCACACGCATTGGTGTTGTGGTTGAGTTTGAGGGCGATAGCACGGCTGCAAAAGACGTGGCCATGCACATTGCCGCGATGAAGCCTGTGTCATTGTCAAGTGCAGAAGTGCCTGCTGAGTTGGTGGCCAAAGAGCGCTCCGTAGCTGCTGCTAAGGCGGCCGAAGATGCAGCGGTTGCTGTAGCTGCCGGCAAGCCTGTGCAGTCTGCTGAGATCGTTGCCAAGCGCATTGAGGGTGGCGTGCAAAAGTACTTGAAAGAAGTGTCTTTGTACAACCAATCTTTCGTGAAAAATGACAAACAAACCGTCGAGCAAATGCTCAAAGCAACCGGTACGACGGTGAAAGCATTCACGCTGTACGTGGTTGGAGAAGGCATTGAGAAGAAGGTTGACGACTTTGCTGCCGAAGTTGCCGCACAAGTGGCTGCAGCTAAAACATCAGCGTAAATCTTAGTTTGACCCGAGCACATCAACACACAGGAGCCACCCATGACTGATCTCACGCCAGCGAACAATGCGCCTGCTTATAAGCGGATTTTGCTCAAGCTGTCAGGTGAGGCATTGATGGGCGACGATGCTTTCGGTATCAACCGTGCCACCATTGTGCGCATGGTTGAAGAAATCGCGGAAGTTACACGCTTGGGTGTTGAGGTGGCGGTCGTCATTGGCGGTGGGAATATTTTCCGTGGTGTGGCTGGCGGCTCCGTCGGCATGGATCGTGCGACTGCTGATTACATGGGTATGCTGGCCACGGTGATGAATGCTTTGGCTTTGGGCGATACGATGAACAAGGCGGGTTTGATTGCCCGCGTCATGTCTGCGATTGGCATTGAGCAGGTGGTCGAGCCTTATGTTCGACCTAAAGCGCTGCAATACCTTGAAGAAGGCAAAATCGTTATTTTTGCAGCCGGTACAGGCAATCCATTTTTTACGACAGACACTGCAGCAGCTCTGCGTGGTGCTGAAATTGGTGCAGAAGTGGTGCTCAAAGCCACTAAAGTCGATGGTGTCTATTCAGCTGATCCGAAAAAAGACCCGAATGCTGTGCGTTATGCCACATTGACATTTGACCAAGCAATGTCGCAAAACTTGGGCATCATGGATGCCGCTGCATTTGCTGTTTGTCGCGAGCAAAAATTGCCGATCAAAGTCTTCTCTATTTTCAAGCATGGTGCTTTGAAGCGCGTGGTCATGGGCGAAGATGAGGGCACTTTGGTGCATGCTTGAGCCGGTTTGATTTAAAGCGCCTTTTCAGGCTATACATTTAATTATCTCGTATCTTCTTTGTCATAAGGCATCGATAGATGCCATAGGAGAAAAATATGCCAACCACTTCTGTCAGAACGCAAGCTGAGACAAAGATGGATCAATCCATCGAAGCTTTCAAAAACAACATCGGTAAAATTCGTACAGGACGAGCCAGCCCTGCTTTGCTCGAAAATGTGCAAGTCGATTACTACGGCAGTATGGTGCCGGTGAGTCAAGTGGCTAATTTGTCGTTGATTGATTCGCGCACAGTAGGTATCCAGCCGTGGGAAAAAGGCATGGGTTCAAAAATTGAGAAAGCCATCCGCGATAGCGATTTGGGTTTGAACCCTTCAAGTGTGGGTGATTTAATTCGCGTACCAATGCCGATGATGAGCGAAGATCGCCGTAAAGAAATGACCAAGTTGGCACGCAATGAAGGCGAAAATGCCAAAATAGCGATTCGTAACATTCGACGCGATGCCAATGAGCAAATTAAAAAATTGGTGAAAGATAAAACGGCTTCTGAGGATGAACAAAAACGTTCTGAAACCGATATACAAAAAGTCACAGATCGTCATATCATCACGATTGATCAATTAGTGGTTGCCAAAGAGCATGAAATCATGGCGGTATAAGTTGTCGCTTGAGCGCATTTGTTGCTAACCAATCGGTTGGAAGTTTCATCCTATGTCTAACCAAGAGATGATTCCACACCATGTCGCCATTGTGATGGATGGCAATGGCCGTTGGGCAAAACGGCGGTTTTTGCCACGCGTTGCGGGTCACAAGCAAGGCGTAGATGCCTTGCACCGATGCGTCAAGGCGTGTGCTGAACGCGGTGTGAAAGTACTCACAGTGTTTGCTTTTTCTTCAGAAAACTGGGATCGACCCGCCGAAGAAGTTTCTGGCTTGATGGAGCTTCTGGCTAAGGCATTGGCGCGAGAAGTGGCACAACTCAGCGAGTTTGGTGTCAGAATATTTTTTGTAGGTGAGCGTGACGGCTTATCAGACAGCCTAAAAAAAGGGTTACGGCAAGCAGAAACAGTAACGGAGCACAATACGCGGCTCGTTTTCAATATTTGCTTCAACTATGGTGGTCGTTGGGATATTACTCAAGCGGCAGCAAAAATTGTTGCAAAAGGCTTGCCTATGACGCCAAGCAATTTAGATACTGCTATGGCTTTGGCGCATGTGCCTGACCCCGATTTGATTATTCGCACGGGTGGTGAGCAGCGCATCAGTAACTTCTTGTTGTGGCAAGCGGCGTATTCTGAGCTATATTTCACAGATAAGTTGTGGCCAGATTTTGATGCAAGTGCTTTGGATGATGCCATTGCGGTCTTTAACCAGCGCGAACGCCGTTTTGGTAAAACGCCTGAGCAAATCCAAACAAAAGGTTAAGTTGATGCTTAAACAACGCGTTCTAACGGCACTTGTCATGATGGCTATTTTGCTGCCAGCACTGTTTTATTCAGCCCCTTGGCCATTTTGCCTTTTGGCTCTTGTATTCATGGCTGCGGGCGCTTGGGAGTGGGGTAATCTCAATGGACTCGGTAAAACTGGCGCTATTTGGGTAGCTTGTCAATTTGTCATTTTGGCTGCCATGACGTGGTATTTGGGCTTGCTTGAGCGTCAACTCACCACGCTATGGATTGTGGCCAGTGGGTTGTGGGTTTTAGTCAGTGTTTGGTTGCTCAAAGTGGGTCCTGCGGCTTGGACAAAAATTCCTCTCGCCTTGCGCAGAATGGGTGGCGTCACGGCTTTATGGCTGGCTTGGTTGGCTGTTGCTCAAGGTCGCGTCATTGGTATTAATTTTTTACTATCCGTTTTAGCTTTGGTGTGGGCTGCTGACATCTTTGCATACTTTGCAGGCCGAGCCTTCGGTGGTAAATTCACTTCCAACAAATTAGCCCCTAGTATCAGTCCTAGTAAAAGCTGGGAGGGCGTATGGGGTGGCGCAGTTGGTGTCATGGTTTTGGCGTTTACCTGGATTGCGGTTGATGCGCATTGGCATAACGTCGTGTCTAGTTTGTACACGCAATTGCGAAGTCAGCATGTGGTACTGATGTTGATTGCATTATTATTTTTGACAGCGATGAGTGTGGTGGGTGATTTGATTGAATCGTTGATCAAGCGCAGTGCTGGTGTTAAAGATTCCAGTGGCCTGTTGCCTGGCCATGGCGGCGTGCTTGATCGAATTGATGCCTTGTTACCCACTTTGCCGATTGCCATGATGCTGGCTGGACTGACCAAATGAATCTACAACGTCTAACGATTCTTGGCTCTACAGGCTCGGTTGGCACCAGTACTTTGGATGTTGTTGCTCGTCATCTAGATCGATTTGAAATCTTTGCAATCAGTGCGAATACGCAAGTCGAGACGATACTCGAGCAGATCGTTAAGTTCAATCCAACGTATGCTGTGATGGCAAGTGAGCCACATGCTGTACAACTTGCCGATAAAGTTAAAATAAATAACTTGAAAACAGTTGTTTTATCAGGTGAAAAAGCTATTGAAATGATAGCTTCTCATGAGTCTGTCGAAATAGTCATGGCTGCTATTGTTGGCGCTGCAGGCTTGGCGTCTTGTCTGGCCGCTGCACGTACTGGAAAACGTTTGCTTCTGGCGAATAAAGAAGCATTGGTTGTCGGCGGTGAGTTGTTTTTAGACGCTGTAAAAATGGGTGGTGCCACACTGCTGCCGATTGACAGTGAGCATTCTGCTATTTTTCAATGTTTACCGGCAGAGCGAGCAATTTGGCCTTCTAGCATCGAAAAAATTATACTAACCGCGTCGGGTGGACCATTCCGAACGCGTGATTTTGATACTTTTAAGAACATTACCCCGTCAGAGGCTTGTTCGCACCCCAACTGGGTAATGGGGCGGAAAATCTCAGTTGACTCTGCCACAATGATGAACAAAGCACTGGAGGTGATTGAGGCCAAATATCTGTTCGGCGTAAGTTTGCAGCAGATTGAGGTTGTTATCCATCCGCAAAGTGTGATTCATTCCATGGTGCAGTTTTGTGACAAATCAGTACTTGCGCAACTTGGTACGCCAGACATGCGCGGCCCAATTGCGTATGGTTTGTCTTGGCCAGATAGGATCAGTAACGGCTCTGCTGCTATTGATTTTAAATCTTTATCTGCGATGACTTTTGAATCGATAGACAGTCGCGATCATCAATTGCGTTTCCCTGGACTCTCTTTGGCTTGGCAAGTTCTGCAAGCGCCTGTTGGTACACCGGCAGTACTCAATGCCGCCAATGAGATAGCGGTACAGGCGTTTTTGGAGGAGCGTATCCGATTCGATCAAATTCATGCAGTCAATTTTGCTACTTTGTCAGAGGTTGTGCCAGCCAAACCTTCAACGCTTGAGGATTTGCTGCTGATTGACACACAGTCTCGACAAGCCGCACTCAATCATGTGAAGCGGATGGGCATCTGATATGGTGACCATTCTGGCCTTCGTCGTTGCACTTGGTCTGTTGATTACGGTGCATGAGTATGGACATTATCGTGTTGCTGTGGCTTGCGGCGTCAAGGTTCTGCGCTTTTCAGTTGGATTTGGTAAAACTATTTTTAAATGGCAGCCCAAAGGTTCAAACACTGAGTTTGTGCTTGGTTTACTGCCTTTGGGCGGTTTTGTCAAAATGCTGGATGAGCGTGAAGGGCCTGTAGCTGCAGACGAGAAGCATTTAGCATTCAACAACCAATCGCTGTCAAAGCGTGCAGCGATTGTGGTCGCTGGCCCTGTAGCCAATTTGCTGCTCGCAATTTTTCTTTATTCCATGGTCAATTGGGTTGGAGTCCAGGAGCCCAAAGCCATATTAGCGAGTCCAACTGTCGGATCTATCGCGCAACGTGCTGGAATTGTGGGCGGTGAGTATGTTTTGCAAGCATCATTCAAAGGCGATGAGCTTGAAGATATTCGGTCTTTAGAGGATTTGCGCTGGCTTCTTACACGCGGTGCTTTGAATGCGCATGATGTCCGCGTTCTAGTTGCGAAATCACCTGAGGCACCGAAACGAGAACTGCTACTTGAGTTAACCCAACTTGATGTGACAGAGGTTGATGCTCAACTGTTTCAAAAAATCGGCATCACAGGGCCTTGGACACAAGCGCTCATTGACGGATTGCAAGCAGATGGTGCTGCCAAGCGCGCAGGCCTGCAGTCAGGGGATATCGTTTTGGCGGTCGACGATGTCGCCATCGTTGATGGACAGCAGTTGCGTCAATTGATACGAACTTCTATCAAGTCAAAGCAAATCGATACAGCAAGCAAAAATGAGGCTACAAATAGTTTGTCGCCACAAACGTGGGCGATTGATAGACATGGCCGGCAACTTAAAGTGATGGTTCAACCTGATTTGAAAATTGAAAATGGCTTTCAAGTAGGGAAAATAGGTGCTTTTGTAGGGGCTGCCCCTCAGTTCACAACCGTTTCGTATGGTTTTTTTGATGGTCTTTATAAAGGCACACTTAAAACTTGGGAGTTTTCGGTGCTATCACTGCGCATGATGGGGAAAATGGTACTTGGCCAAGCATCATTGAAGAATTTAAGCGGACCATTGACCATCGCGGAGTATGCAGGCAAATCCGCTACTATGGGTCTGTCGGTTTACTTGAGTTTTCTTGCTTTTATCAGTGTCAGTCTTGGTGTGCTGAACTTACTACCGCTGCCTGTACTGGATGGCGGGCATCTGATGTATTATCTCTGGGAGGGCGTCACTGGAAAAGCTGTTGCTGATGCTTGGATGGAGCGTCTACAGCGGGGCGGGGTGGCTTTGCTCTTTGGCATGATGGTCATAGCACTTTACAATGACATTACAAGATTGTTTGTCAACGGATAAACAATTCGGGTGAAAATTAGCGTTTGAAAATATAGGGTCAACAATTTGCATTTCTCGCTAAGGGTGTGTCAAATGGCCAGTTACATGAAAAAAAATATCAAATTAATATCTCATTTCTTGCCACTGCGTCAAACCAGTGCGTTGGTTGCTTTGATGCTGGCGACAACTGCTGCATGGTCAGTGACTCCTTTTGCGGTCAAAGACATTCGCATCGAAGGTTTGCAACGTGTTGAACCTGGAACAATTTTTGCCACTTTACCCTTTCGTATTGGCGATACCTACAACGATGAAAAAGGCTCAGTGGCCATTCGTTCACTTTTTGCGCTAGGTATTTTTAAAGATGTTCGTGTCGAGATTAACGGTGATGTCTTGGTCGTGATCGTTGAAGAGCGCCCAACGGTTGCTAATGTTGAATTTGTTGGGGCAAAAGAATTTGACAAAGACATGCTGACCAAATCGCTGCGTGAGATTGGTTTGGCTGATGGACAGCCTTACGATAAGGCTTTGCTGGACAAGGCAGAGCAAGAATTGAAGCGACAATACCTGTCACGCAGCCTGTATGCTGCAGAAATTGTGACCACAGTGACGCCGATTGAACGCAATCGCGTGAATTTAACATTCAGTGTGGTTGAGGGAGATGTTGCCAAAATTAAAGATATTCGTATCATTGGAAACAAGGCCTTCAGTGAATCCACTTTACGCGGTCTTTTTGATCTGGACACAGGTGGTATCTTAAGCTGGTATACCAAAAGTGATCGGTATACAAAAGCCAAACTCAATGCAGACATCGAGACTTTACGGTCTTACTATTTGTCGCGTGGCTACCTAGAGTTTAAAGTTGAGACCAGTCAAGTTTCGATTTCTACAGACAAAAAAGATATTTCTATCACTTTAAACATCTCAGAAGGTGAGCGCTATGTGGTGTCAGATGTCAAGCTGGCGGGCAATTACTTGGGTAAAGAGGACAAATTCAAATCATTGATTACTGTATCCCCTGGTCAGGAATACAACGCTGACAAAATTGCTGAGACAACAAAAGCATTTGTGAGCTATTTTGGAGACTTCGGTTTTGCTTTTGCGCGTGTTGTTGTCAAGCCAGAAATCGATCGCACCAATAACAAAGTGGCTTTAGTCATAACTTCAGAAGCCGGACAACGTGCTTATGTCAGGCGCATCAACATTACGGGAAACAACAGGACGCGTGATGAGGTGATTCGACGGGAATTCCGTCAATTTGAATCTTCTTGGTATGACGGGGAAAAGCTGCGCACTTCTCGCGATCGGGTAGACCGTTTAGGTTTCTTTAAGGATGTTCAGATTGATTCGCAAGAGATTCCTGGTACACCTGACCAAGTTGACATTAACCTCACCATCATAGAAAAACCAACTGGCAATTTGAGTTTTGGTGCTGGGTATTCAAGTGCCGACAAGCTGACATTTCAGTTCGGTATCAAACAGGATAATATATTCGGCACAGGTAATTATTTGGGCATTGACCTGAATACAAGTAAGTTGAATCGTTCTTTGGTGTTAACAACCGTTGACCCTTACTTTACACAAGATGGTATTTCTCGTACGGCTGACGTTTACTATCGAACTTTAAGTCCA